>JANNCH010000295.1:0-6465 GCA_031386315.1 Pseudobdellovibrionaceae bacterium | reverse complement strand
AGTAGAGAAGTCGACATAGGTGGTATAGTCTTCAGTTGGTTTTTGATAACCTAATTTTAGTTTAGTTATGCGAGGTAAACATGTTCCCTTGAATTCGAGGTATTTCTGCTGCTCAGCACCGTCGCCGAAATTACTGAATTTATCAGTAGAAGATGTGGGAGATTGAATGAGGCGACCAAGTGACGAGACCTCGGCATTCGGTGCTGTACAGCCCAAAACCAAAAGTAGACTCGTTATGATAAGCAGCAAATTGGTGGTTAAACCCATACTTTTATTTTCGACAGTTTACGTAAGAAAGTGAAGACTCAGAGTGAGATTTTTACGCGTAATATGTATAATTTTTTTTTAATATGTATCTGATTGAGAATTTGCACTCAGCTTTAGTGGACTACTTACCAAAACCCATCTCACTATCGATCTGAGCCTGCAAATTTTCTTCGATTTCGCTGGCGGGTATAAGGCGTCCCTTGCCGACGCCGGGGCAGAAGGCCTTCACTTCGGTGGCCCATATCTTTGCATTCATGACCTCGGGCCAGAAGGGCCATGTGCGACATTGTGTGGGGCGAGCTTCGTAGGCTCCGCAGCGCTTTCCGTCTAAAAACATGCAGTCTGGTTGCTTGGGATCTTCTTTGAGATGCCAAATTTTGCCGGTGCGCTCGCAATACTGTTTTGTGAATTCAGCCGTGCGAATTTTTAAGTGTTTTGCAAAACGTTGACGGTCTTCTTTGGTTAAAAAAACATAGCCAAATTCACCATGGGAGGTGCAGCATTTACCAGAGCCCTGACATTCAAAGCGCACGCCGTCTTTCCACCATTCAGTGGCTGTATCATCTGTCGTTTGGCTGTTCACTTTTGTGGTCATCGAGTGGCTTCCTGTTCCAAAAAATTCTCAAAGCGGCTGATCAAAAGTTTTGGCAGCAGGGCTTTTTGTTTTGTTCGTGCGTCCAGCATAGCATGCACCATCAGAATAGTCCCATGGGTTTTGCCATTGTGACTAAAAACATACTTCATTTTAAACGAACTTTCGCCGAAGTGGGCGGCAGTCACATCAATCTCATAGGTGCTTCCCGGCAAAAAAGCCGCGCAGAACTTGACATCAAGCAGATAAATCGAGAATGTTGGGACCGCCTGAAGGAGTCTACTTTGCAGCGCAATGTCATTGATCAAAAAAACGATCTCAAGATATACAGCCCTAGGGATTTCCCCGCTTATTTACCCAAGCTCAACAAGCTCTATGATGACCTGTTTACAGGGGGTAAGGGGTTTCGTGCAAAGCTGATCAAAATGATGGCTGACAACCTGAGCCTGGATGCTAAAGCCGAACATCTTTTGGCACAGACAATCGAGTTTATTCACAATGCTTCTTTGTTACATGATGATTTGGTCGATCGCTCGCATTTGCGCCGTGGAAAAACGGCGGGCTGGTTGAAGTACACCCCTGAATACGCGGTCCTCGCCGGTGATTATTTGCTAGCACGTGTGATGGTGAATCTTTCAGGTCACGGCAATATTCGTCTGGTTCAATATACATCCGAAATAATTTCTGACTTGCTTGAAGGCGAATGGTTACAGGATTCAGTTGTGGGCGATTTTTTTGTGACCCTTGAACAACTGGATCGTATTCATAATCTAAAGACGGCAAGTCTATTCAAGTGGTGCATCCGCGCACCTTTCTTGGCGCAAGAGCGCTACGATGTGGAACTTCACCAAACTCTTGAAGAGATGGGCACTTTGTTAGGGCAACTTTTTCAGCGCAGTGATGATTTGTTGGACTACGATATCCGTAATAATGAAGGCAAAGCCATACTTGGTGATTTGAAGTCAGGTTATTTGAATTCATTCGGTGCTTTTATGTGCAAAGGTCTGAGTAGACAGCAGATCGATCTAATCGTGAAAAGCCAAACCCTTGAAGAGTACTATAAAAACATTGGCGGCAAAGCCCATTTTGATCAAAAGTTGCTCGAGTTTGACGAAATGAACAAGGGCCTTATCCAGCTATATGACCATCATCTTGAGCGTTTGAAAAAGTTTTTAAAGCCAGGTGAAGAAAAACTTATCAGTCAGTTAAAGCCGCTGACAGAAATTCTTTACTGGAGACGCAAACCTTCATGATATCTTCAGCAACGGGTGAACTGCGCACTTTCGAAAAAGGCTCGGCAGAATTCAATTCTTAGTTGTTGGGTACCTTTTCAGAAAATGAACGGGCTTTGCCTTTGCAAAGCTTGAACGTCAATTCACAATCCGAAACTATCACTTTCAAAATTGTGTCCAAAGATAAAATTTCCCGTCCTCCGGCATTTATTTTTTTAGCGCAGACTTTTAAAGCGAAAAATTTCTTATTAGTATTGTTTCCTCTTTTTCTTGTGACTGTTAAGAACGTGACGGGTTCTAGTTTGATTGATCCATTTGCTGCCGTCATAAGTGTGCTAGGTATTCTGTGCGCCTTTGTTTCACTGAGCCTGCGCAACGACTATTTGGATCATATGCGTGGTATCGACCGCGTTGTGACAGATCGTGGCAGTCGCGCCATTCAAAATGGCTGGTTGGCAGCTGTGGATGTGCGTCGCTATTCATATTTTTTTCTGATTCTAGCGTTGTTTTGTGCAATTCCAGTGGTGGTGACTTTCCCGTCGGTCTTGCTGGTGTTGGTTGTTAGTCTTTTGACGGCCGTGTGGGCTTTCCAGATTGGCAATGAAGTCAGTATGTTTTTGTTATTGGGTCCACTTCTAACAGTTGGGTACCAACTTTCTATGGGTATTTTATTTGACCTTGAATCCCTTCTTTTGGGCGGACTATGGGGTTGGCTTGTACTTTATTTAGCTCACTTGAGAAATTTGACCAGCATCATTGCCAGCTCTCAGGCCCGCTTTCGAAATGCGGTGAACCGATTGGGGTTTGATAAGGCCAGACGCTTGGTTGCGGCCTGGTGGATTTTGTTTGTTGTGTTTTACGGTGCTTACCATGTGTTTTATTCGAGCAAATTGTTAGGGATCTATGGGACAACCTTGCTAGCCTTCATTACCTTTCGTTTTATTTTAAAGTTAAAAAGGCTTTCAACTCCTGCGGGTTCTGAAATGAAAAGTGTTTTTGAAAGCGGTCGCCGCCTTTTTCAAATTGCCGTGGTTATGTGGACGCTTGAAAATTTTTGGTATTTGCTCGCTTGGAATCATTGAAGCTTTACCTGTCCTGTGCCGTTGACTCAAGCTCGGGCGTTCTTGCCTTGGCGGCCCGTTGGTCTGCCTACTTGAATGCTCCTCTGAATCCGTCAACGACAACAATATTTACCCACCATCTGCAGTGCACAGAAAATGGATTGCGTCTTATAGATCTTGAGGGGCGCAAGCTTGAAATTGATTTTGATGAAAACCATTTGGATTACAAACGCAAACACCGAGGCAAAAGCGAACTCATTGCAAAAGCATTGGGCGCATCAAAGGGTGTTAAAAGTGTGTTAGACCTGTCTGTCGGGATGGGTGTGGACAGTGTGTTCTTGGCTCAGCTTGGATTTCAAGTTTGTGGGGTCGAACGTTCAGGGGTCTTGTTCGCGCTTCTAAGTGAAGCCTTTGCGCGTACCCAGCAAAAGGTGCTAGCTGGTTATGAGTTGCACCATGCAGACAGCTTTGATTTTTTAAATGAACACAAAGATAAATTTCAAGTGGATGCCATTTATTTTGATCCCATGTATCCGCACAAGAAAAAAACTGCTTTGCCGAAACAAGAGATGGTGGTCTTTCGTGAAATCGTAGGCCATGATGAAGACGCAAAAAAAGTTTTAGAGGCCGCTTTGCAGTGGCGCTGTCAGCGTGTGGTTGTGAAAAGACCTTTGCAGGCAGAACCACTTTTACCGGGTGTGAGTCATGCTTTTGTAGGCAAATTGATTCGCTATGATACTTATATAGTGAGGGGCTAGATGTTGTTATTCACATTGATAGGCACTTTTTATTTGATGCTTTTAATGCTTCAATTCTCACAGAAAGAAATGGCGCATTTCTTTTCGGGCTGGCAAAAAAAAATCCTCGCAAGTTCTTTGGATGCACCTTTTAAAAAAATGTTACCACGTGCTTTGTTGCTTGTTCTGACCGAGGCCTCACCGCAGCGTACCCAAATGACCAGCCTTGCTTTTTACAATTTACGCATCTTAGGTAAACGCCCTAGTTTACTATTGATGGCTCTCAGTAACTTAGGTGCTTGGTGGATCTTAATTCTTACTTTGTTGTTTATGAATGTGAACGCCGTCATGCTTGTGGGTGTTTTTGTTTTACCGGCCTTGCTTATGAGAAAAATAAAATGGGTGGGGCCTTTATTTGCTGTTTTATTTTCCACGGCGCTGTTTTTTGTTTTATCTGAAAGCCTGGTTCGTCAGTTAGCTTCTTTGCCAGCCATGATGGGTGAATCTGAAATTGTCTTTTGGTTGGCCGATGGGCGCTTTTCAGCCGTGCTTGGGTTAGCTTTTGTAGCTATTCTGCTGACGTTTCTTATTCAGGTCGAATTTTGGTCTGTGTGTTTGGCTCTAGCTTTGCTTTTTTCGAGCATTATTTCATTCAATGGTGCTTTGGCACTTTTTGCGGGCGAGCGTATTGCCCGTGGGATTTTGTTTGCGTGGTCCGGCCGTATACTGAATCAAGACTGCCGTTTGATCAGCCGTGAAGAGGGCATTGCTGCCTCTGTTGGTGCAGGCTTAGGGCTATGGGTGACTTTATATCTGCGTGAGGTCACAGACTTGGGGCGATCTTTCGGGATTTCAGAAGCGCAAGGTCGACTGTTTGATTTTGCTTTGGGATTGGTACTTATTTTATTTGTGCAATTCTGCGTACAAATGTTTGTGAATCACTTCGCCGTTCAAAAAAAGGTCGATGAATTTCAAGACATTCGATACTATCCAGGGACTTGGTACCACGGGGGGCGTATGTCAAAGGCCGGCGCCGAGTGGGGCCGTCAACAAATTGCCAAGCGTATCCAAGAAATCCGCTATCATATCCAGGGCCTTGCAACCTTCAAAGAGGGACAAATCCCTGACCATGTGCAGGGCCGTCTACGAAAAGAAGAAGAAGAGCTCGCCAAGCTGATTAAAGAGTAGTCCCCACTGCTTTGCCTAATCCTTAATACGGCTTAGCTATGAAAAACGTTTAAACCATATTAAGACCCGTTTTACGTGTTGGCCCTAGCTTTGCTATATTCACTATCAAATTGCTAATGGCCGTGGGGGCTAACAAGCGAGAATCAGGGTGTTCAGGTTATGAACACCCTGGTGTAGAAAGGTAAATATGCGTCGGAATTCGTTTTTAACTTTGGCTCTTTTTCCACTTTTTTTTTCGAGTTTCATTTTATCAGGTTGTGGTAAGAGCGAAAGCACTAAGATTTCGGGCGATGAATCCTACTTCGGTGGAACCTGTGATAATTCAGGTGATGACACCTCTAGTATGATGAGCGGGATCGTCAATGGACGCAAATTAGGTCAAAACAATGCGGTAGCAAATCGCATAGTCAGTTTAATTTTTACCTCGGGCATAGACTCAACCACTGGTAAAGAGTCTAAGGGCATTTGCACAGGTTCATTATTAACAGGCAATATCGTTTTGACGGCTGCTCACTGTATGCCTTCGACTAAAGTTGCAAAAGATATTCTTGTCATTTTCACAAATAACCTGAGCTGCCTGACTCCGAATAACCTAGCTCAGTTAGCCAGACCTGCGAGCGCTTTACGAATAAACAGCAGCTATTCAGGCACAAACGAAGGTGATAGCGATAACGACATCGCTATGTTGAAATTTTCTGGGGACCTGCCAGCGGGTTACCAGACTTTCGATGTGCCTAGTTTGTCTATCACAATTGAGCCAACGGATAAGTTGATTATGGCTGGCTACGGAGTCACTCGATATAAAAACGAAGATTCGAATATGTTACGAATCACTTCGGTTCCAGGCGATCGAGTTTCTGCTAAAACCACAAAGTTAAAAACTTATATTGTCGATCAACGTGAGACAGGGGTTTGTTCGGGTGATTCTGGCGGTCCGATGATGGTTTATAAGTATGGCCGCTTACAAATTGTGGGCATCGCTTCAGCTGTTACAAACCCAAGCTCGATATTTGAAAGTGATCTTTGCAGCGGCAATTCCCAGTTCGTAGATGTTTCAAAACAGCTCGACTGGATATCTACAAACTATAATTGGCTGCGATAGTTCGATTTCATCTGTGAAACTGCCCTAGGCGTTGGCCTAGACCAAGCAAGCTTCGTAAGAAAGCACTCAAAAGCTTTCCCATTTGCCACTAGAATGGGAAAGCTATGTCTAAAGATATCACTCAATTAAAAGAAAAAGTTGTTCAGCTTGAACGCGAGCTCATGCAAAAAAATGCAGAGCTTACTTTGTATCGTGCAGAACTAACAAAGGCCAATCAAGCGCTCGAACAAATGATTATGCAAATCAGTCACGAATTAAAAACCGCGCAGGTTTTGCAAAAATTCTT
>JANNCH010000285.1:0-5650 GCA_031386315.1 Pseudobdellovibrionaceae bacterium | reverse complement strand
TCTGGTTTAGACATATCTAAGGTATTTTGTTTATACATTTTATTGGCAACAGAAATGCCGCTGGTGATAGCAATTCCACCAATTACGAATGGCAATGCGGGGGCAAGAGCCGCATTCATTGATACGGCCATAAGTGCGTAGGGACCCAGGCCGTTTAAGATATTATTCAAAGACAACAATGCGTTTCCAGTCGACATTGTTTGACGGCCGCATTGAGAATTCAAAAATGTATCATTGCCAAGAATGTTACCTAAGTTTTGTGTGGCAGTGATTGCTGCCGTTACTGAGGCCTCAATTTCTGGCATATTTACTTGAGTGGGATCTTGAATTTGTGTCATTGCTTTGATGGCATTAACACTGGTTCTTAAAGTTTCTGTGTTGCTGCTGACGGCAGATGCAGAAGCATCGTCTTTACAACCTGGATTTGAAATAACCTGTTTGTTTAATGAATCAATCGCATCCATTAGCTCTGAGTTTGGACGATTATCAAATAATGGACAGCTATACTCATCTGGCACAGTGGCCGCAGCCATTGTGGTTTTGCTGCCTGAAGCTTGTGACGAGTTGCCGGACAAGCTGCCAGCAGGATTGATTGTAGGGCGGCGAGGACCAGTGTCAGCAGTGGCCTTGGCATCTGCGGTTTTAGTAGCTCCGCCGGCATACGTTGTGTCTTTTTTAACATTGTCTAGTGGGAACAGATCTGTCGGTAATCCAACATCTTCCATCGACATGGGCCGTTGAGGTATCGCAGAACTTGCGAATGATGAAACCGGTAATTGTGACAGAGTGAAGAATGCCGAAAATGTAAAAGTCATCATTGTACGGCTGACATTTTTGAAATTCATTGGATCTGTCTCCTGCAAAAAATAATTCAATCAGGTTGAAGGTAACAGAATCTGTGATTTTCTAAATAGAGTAAGAGCACTTTGGTAATAAAAGGAGGACTGTCTCAAAGTTAGACGCTGCGTTCTTGCTAACGAAGCATTGTCGAAAATTACATGATCACAGTGACAATATTGAGCCAAAGTTAGACAACCAGGATTTTTTTGCAGGCTGTGCAGGTTGTTTGGGTATAAAAGTCATCTGTAGTGCTTATTAAAGCAAAATTAAGGGGGTCGTAACGCATCGTCTTGGAACGATAATTGTAAATGACTTCTAGTATGAAGAAAATGTTCTGTTGTTTTCTATTACTTATAACGTCCTCATCATATGCCCGCGTAGATTTGCGTACGACGAGGCCGTTGGTCATTCCGGTGGACCGTGTATCCCCTCGTATCACTAATAGCGATGTGGCACAGTTCATTCCAACAGATATGCCTGCGTCAGACAATACGGGGTCTGTTATAACTCGTATTATGGATCGTGGACTTAACTATTGGTATAACAGTACTGGATTCAAAAATTCGACACTAGGCCGTGCGGCCGAAGAAACTCAAGAAAAGCTTAAGACAGATGTTGTTGTGCATGGTGCAAATCCTAAATCAACAAGTCATAAATTTTCATTCCGTGTTGAAGCCTTTCAGTCTTTGGCAAAAATTGAATACACGGGTTGGATGAGAGCCGCCATCAATTACAACGCTCAAAAAGCACAAACAAATATCGCTGTTCGCGAGAAAATCTATAAGGACAAGGATCTTGTTCTATCCCATTCAATGAGCTCTCAAGAGGGCGTTAGTTCAATGGGTGTTGGTTGGTCTTGGTAATTTAATCTAAATTATAACATGATGCTTCGATGCATTCCAGATTGCCGACCCGAGCAATCAGTGGATAAATGAATTATATTTCTAATTCATGCGGGGGCAACATGAACAATACATTTTTAATTTTCCCGATGTTTGCAATGGTTCTTATTACATTAGTTGTGTTGCTCGTGATGTTCAAATCGCGTGTGAGGGCTGTCCGTGAAGGCCACCTCGACATTAATTATTTCAAAACATATAATTCCGCCAATCCGCCAGACGATGTCGTCACATCCCAAAGACAGTTTACTAATTTATTTGAATTACCAGTTTTGTTTTATGCTGGTTGTCTTGTGGCCATGAATACACCGATTTATGGGTTTTGGATTCTTGTTTGGCCATGGGTATTCGTAATTGCACGTATAATGCACGCTTCGATTCATTTGGGTGATAATAAAGTCTATCCACGTATGCTGTGTTATGCTGCCCAGTGGGTGACCGTTATGGCTTTGTGGCTACACATTGTACTTGCTGCATCGCTAGGTATGCTCGCATCAGCTTAAAATTTTTGGTTGGCTAATTGTCGAAGTACTGGCCGATATCTTTTCTCATTTGGCAACCATGCCACGAAATATTTTTTGCTTGGTCGTAGGCCTTGGTGATGGCCTCTTGTAGTGATGAGCCCAATCCCATGGACCCAATGACTCGGCCGCCGTTTGTGACCCAGGTGTTGTCTTTATTTTTTAAAGTCCCCGCATGAATGAAATAGCTCGAAGAAGTTTGTGAAAAAATATCTCCGTTGATGGCAGCCCCTTTAATAGACGTTTCAGGGTATCCTTCAGCGGCCATAATCACGCAGCAAGAAAATAAATTTTTATACTGAACAGGAAGTAAATTACCTTCAGCAAGACTTTTAAATAAAAATGCAGTGTCATTTTCGATCAAGGGCAAAATCACCTGAGTCTCGGGATCACCCAAGCGAACATTGTATTCTAGAACTTGTGGGCCAGAATCCGTTATCATCACGCCAATGAACAAAACTCCTCGATAGATGATTTGCTTTGTGTGTAAAAGCCTTACGCTGGGTGCTGCAATCTCATCTGTGATTTTCTGCATCAGCTTAGTATCTAACTTAAGTGGTGCCACTGTTCCCATGCCGCCAGTGTTAGGGCCTTGTTGTCCATCGAGCAGTCTTTTGTGATCTTGGGCTAAAGGAAGCACAGTAAAGTTTTGGCCATTTGTCAGAATTAAAAAGCTGAGTTCCCACCCGGGCATGAATTGCTCAAGCAATGCGCGGTCCCCAGAGCTGCCAAGAATTTTTTTATCAAATAAATTTCGAGCAGCCTCGGTGAGTTCTTTAATATCCTTGCAGATGAAAACACCTTTGCCTGCAGCCAAACCATCTGCTTTTAATACATAGGGTGGCGTAAAGCTTGCGGCAGATCTCAAAGTACTTTCAACAGAATCTACAATTGCATAATTCGAAGTCGGGACATGGGCTTCACGCATAAACTCTTTGGCGTAGATTTTACTGCCCTCTAACTTTGCAGCCTCTTGACTTGGGCCTACTGTAAGAATTCCGCGTTCGCGCAAAATATCGGCTAGACCATCGACCAGTGGATCTTCGGGTCCAATAAAAACGTAATCAATTTCTTTGCGCAGACAAAATTGAATGATGGCTTCATGGTCTTTCAAAGAGATGTCGTGACACAAAGCTTCTTTGGCAATTCCTGAACTTCCGGGAATGGCGTGCACCTCAATCACTGATGGGGATTGAGAAATAGATTTGATGATGGCGTGCTCGCGCCCGCCCTGGCCTATAACTAGTACTTTCATAATTTGACCTGTTTCGATTTAAAACTTACTCTGAACACCTATGGAAAAGATAGTTTTTATTTCAGGAAAAAGAACGCCCTTCGGAGCCTTTGGTGGCTCGCTGAAGGATTTATCAGCCACCGATCTCGGGGTCATCGCTACCAAAGCAACACTGGAACAAGCCGGTGTCTCTGCTGACAAAGTCGATCACGTGATTTTCGGTAACGTAGTGCAATCAGCAGCTGATGCTGCTTACTTGCCACGTCATATCGGATTGAAATCCGGAGTACCAGTCAATGTAGGTGCCCTCGCTGTCAATCGTCTGTGTGGAAGTGGATTCCAATCATGGGCCAGTGCTGTGCAAATGATTCAGACGGGCGAAGCCACTTGCGTGCTAGCAGGTGGAGTCGAGCAAATGTCACAGATTCCTTACGTCGCACGCAAAGTCCGCTTTGATGGAATGCGCATGGGAAATTTTGAGCTCGAAGACACTTTGACTTCCGCATTGACTGACAACTACGTCGGCGCGCCCATGGCAATCACTGCTGAAAACTTGGGTGAAAAATATGGCATCACCCGTGCTGAGGTGGATGAGTATTCATTTTTAACACAGCAAAAATGCAAAGCGGCTCTCGAGCGAGGCGATTTCAAAATTGAAATGACTTCGATCACAATCGAAGGTCGTAAAGGCACTATCGTTGTTGATAAAGATGAACATCCAAGACCGGATATAACTTTAGACAAGATTGCTGCGATGAAACCACTTTTCAAAAAAGAAGGTCTTGTCACAGCTGCAACGGCTTCTGGCATCGTTGATGGTGCAGCTTGCTCGCTGCTGATGAGTGAATCAAAAGCAAAAGAATTGGGATTAAAACCACTGGCTCGCATTGTTGCATTTGCATCTGTTGGTTGTGACCCTTCGATCATGGGAATAGGTCCAGCAGGTGCCGCAAGATTAGCTTTGCAAAAAGCAAATATGACAATGGATCAAATGGATCTAATCGAAGTGAATGAAGCCTTTGCTGCACAATTTTTAGCAGTGCAAAAAGAATTAAAATTTGATCCGAAAAAAGCTAATGTGAATGGTGGCGCGATTGCCATTGGTCATCCATTGGGTGCATCTGGTACTCGTATCATGAATCATCTTGTGTACGAGCTACAGCGTCGCAAAGCAAAGTACGCTTTGGGATCGGCTTGTATTGGTGGTGGTCAAGGGATTGCAGTTATTATCGAAGCACTTTAGGGTACGCCGTTCCTTTTTGCACTACGGCGCGCAATGAAATTTTTTTGAGGAGATGAAGTGGATTTTAACTTAAAAGAACGTACGGCAATGATTCACGGTCCTTTCTCTTCCACGGTGCAAAGTTTAATGATGGGCCTTACACAGATGGGTGCCAACTGTGTTTTGCTCGATACCGATGTTTCGAATTCGGTACGTTTTTGTAATCAAATTAACGACACTCGCGAAATCAACCCACAGTTTGGTCGTGCTATGGGTGTTAAAAACCCACTCCAGACAGACGCAGATTTCAAAGAGGCCGTTGGGTCTGTGGCACATACTTTCGGCAGTGTGGATCTTTTTATCGATGCGCAATTAGTAAACACACCCAACCGTTTCAAAATTGGCGAACCCATTGATTATTTCGACGAAGAAATTCTGCGCAATTTTAAATCCAGCGTTATTTTATCCCACGGTGTTTTAAGTTATCTTAAAAGCCGCAAGCGCGGTCGTTTATTGTATCTTATGAATGAAACATATCCTGACCCTATCGTTGCGGGCACACGCGGTGCTTTGATTTCATTCACTCAAGCTTTGGCTAAACAAATCGTAGAACACAATATCACTGTGAATGTTCTTTCTCTTGGTCTTACTGAAGAGTTGGTATTGCAACAGTACCCTGAAGCAGGCTCTATCAAAAAAGCTGTCGAGCTGATGAAAAAGAAAGACGCCACTCTGAAAATCACAGAGCCTGATAAAGTAACCAATGCAGTTGCATTTTTACTAAGCCAAGCAGGCACAGTTCTGAATGGTCAGCATATAAAGCTGACTTAGAGCCTATCCTTAAATTCTAGAAGTGCATCTTCTCTTAGCACCTTGCATCTGGAATTTTAGAATAGGCTCTGGGATAGCTGTATTACGGATAATGCTTACTGCG
>JANNCH010000213.1:0-5221 GCA_031386315.1 Pseudobdellovibrionaceae bacterium | reverse complement strand
ACGCTTTCAAAAATCAATAGGGTGATTTTTATTTGCACTTAAAAAAATTCGAAATTTTGACAAAGTCCATTGAGACTTTGCCAGAAAATTTTCACGGTGTACAAGATGTTGAAATTAAATACCGTCATCGTCATTTAGATCTGATGACGGATGCGGATTCTCGCAAAGTTTTTGAAACGCGTTCGCGCATCATCAGAGAAGTGCGTAGCTTCTTGGATGCCCGTGGATTCTTAGAGGTAGAAACGCCGACGTTGCAGCCGATTTACGGTGGTGCAGCCGCGAGTCCTTTCACGACCCACCACAATGCCCTCGACATGAAACTTTATATGAAGATTTCACCTGAACTTTATTTAAAACGCCTAATCATTGGTGGTTTTGAAAAAGTTTATGAAATTGGTAAAAACTTTCGTAATGAAGGTATCGATCGCACTCACAATCCAGAGTTCACGATGCTTGAGTTCTATGAAGCTTATACAGACTACAATTATCAAATGAATCAGTTCGAAGAATTGATTTCAACTTTGGCTTTGAAAATCACGGGCTCTATGAAAGTGAAATTCCAAGATCAAGAAATCGATTTCACCCCGCCATGGCGTCGTCTGACCGTTTACGACGGTGTTCGCGAGTACGCACAGATCGATCCAGAAAAAGCGAGTGATGACGAAATTTTTGCTGCACTTCAAAAGCACAGCAAAAAAGGCGCAGAAAAAGACAAACGCGGCATTATGCTGATGAAATTATTTGAACACACGGCCGAAGCCCATTTTGTTCAGCCGACTTTTGTAATGGATCACCCGGTAGAGATTTCACCGCTGACAAAAATTCATCGCAAAGACAAACGCCTGGTCGAAAGATTTGAACCCTTTGCGGCCTGCATGGAAATCGGCAACTCATACTCTGAGTTAAACGATCCAGAAGATCAGTTAGCCCGCTTGGTAGAGCAAGAAGCCAGTCGTGGTAAAGACGCCGAAGCACATCCGATGGATGATGATTTCATCTTAGCTATCGACTCAGGAATGCCACCAACGGGTGGTGTAGGCATAGGTTTAGAGCGTATCATAATGCTTTTAACGGATCGTCCTAGTATCCGCGATATCATTTTCTTCCCGACCATGCGTCGGTAAAAAGGTGCCAGGTCCTCTTTCTTGCTGCGTAATAGCATGCGCATTGAAAGAAGCGCACTTGCGAGCAGTGAGTGCTATTGAGAAAGCTTATCCGTCCTTGGAACGCTGTTTTCCGGCCGTCGTGGCCGGAAAATCTTTACAGACCTGAGGTGAATCTTGAAAATTCGAAATTATCTTTTATGTGTTGTTGCCATGTTTGTTATCTTTGGCTGCCAGCAAAAACCAACGGTGGTGACTTCGGAAGCGCCCATTCTGACTGAAACGAATCAAGTCAATTTACAAAAGTGGTTGCAGGGGCTTTTAAAGGAAGATCCTGTGATTTTGGACGTTCGATCAACTTTTGATTTTAATCTTTCTCATGTACCGTCTGCGGTGAACGTTCGATGGGAAGACTTCGCCCAGCAAGACCCCAATTCACGGGGAGTTTTAGATAAAGATCTTTTTGGTATTGCCCGTCGTTTGGCCCTAGTTGGAATTACTCCTAACTCGAAGGTTTTAATTCTTGGTAAAGGTCATGCTGGCAACGGCGAAGAGGGGCGTGTCGCTTGGACTTTGCGTGTTTTGGGTATCAAAAATATTTATACTCTCGATCATTCTGAACTGCGTTCATTGCGAGTGCAAGATACTCCAGCCATTCAAAATAAAGCCATGTGGAAACCCGAAGTGGATGAAACCTTGATGGTAGATGTGAATACTTTCAAGAATATGGTGACGGGGCAGGTTCCACGCCGGCAGTTCCCATCAAAGGCACGTTCCAAAGCTTTGCAGTTGCCTTCCCAGGTTGCTGATAAAATTACCACGGCCAATATTTTCGGCTTACCAATGGATGAAGCTCAAAAACGTTTGGTTGTGATTGATGCACGCAGTGCCGAGCTATTTTCTACAGAAAATTTGAAACAGAAAAAAGCGGTTGTCGCAAACGTGGTAAACATACCTTGGAAAAACTTTTACTCTGAAAAAGGCTTGGTTTTAGATTCTGTAAAGAACAAGCTCATTGAAAATAAAATCACCAGAGAAAATGTAATATTTGTGATTAGCAATCATGGCCTCGAATCTGGAGCCGTGACCTTTGCACTGCGCTCGTTGGGCTATGATAAAAGTGCAAACTTTGCCGGGGGATATGAGCAATGGAATGTGAGCAAATAGTTCAGATTCTTGAATCAAAAATCAGCCTTTATAAGCATTTGGGTTTGCATTTAGTCAGTATCGACGGGTGCAAGGCACACTTTCGTGCAGATCTCAGTCAAAACTTAAATCATAAAAACAACGCTTTTGGTGGCAGTATTTATGCTGTGGCTGTGATGACAGCCTATTCGCTTGTATTAGCGGCACTGAAAAAGCACGACTTTACAACGGAAGATATTGTGATCGCTAAGGCAGATATTCGTTATTTAAGACCCATAGCTTCTGATTTTGATGCGATTTGTGAGTTTCAAACGCAATACGATTTAGAGGAGTTCATTGAAAATTTGCGTGAGCAAAAAAAAGTAAAGCAAGAGTTCACTGTACGAGTGCTTGTCGGTGAAGACCTCTGCGCCGAGCTCGTAGGTCTTTTTGTCGTCAAAAGTTTGTGAAAAAGATCTGCGACTATTTTCGCTCTTTGATTTTGAGGGGCTGAAATTCACCGGCAGCAGGTTTTTCAGAGGCAGGAACTCTCGTTAGCTGTGCTTTTGTAAGGCAGTCGATGCGTTCGCTGTCTTTCAATTTTTGATCATCTGCGCACAAGTCTAATTGAGCTGGATTGAAGCGCACACCTTTGATTTTATCCCAGCAGCTCCAAAACTGTTGGTCATCTTGAACTAAAGAACAAACAGTTGCAGCATACCAATCAACATCGTCATTTTTCATGCGGGCATCGCAGGATTTCTGATCGTCTTCGCCAACAAAGCGCTCGCACAAACTGTGGGGATTGATGGGCTCGATGGCCAATGTCAAAAAAGGAATAAAAAGTAAAATACATAAAGACTTGCACAAAATTTTCATGATGCCGCTGCCTTTATTTTAAACAGTACAGAGTGCATAACTTTGAGCATGTCGGGATCATAGCGGCCCGCTAATTTATCACGCATCATTGTGACTGCATCAAATGGTTTCAGCGGCACATTGTACGAACGTTGTGTGGTCATGGCATCGTAGGTATCAGTGATGGCCACAATGCGTGCGAACGGGTGAATTTCGGGTCCAGTGATTTGTTGTGGATAACCATTGCCTGCCCAAGATTCGTGGTGTTCAAAGCAGGCGGCCTTGACTGCATCGCTGATATTGGGATGATTGTTTAGAATGACCAAACCAAATTGGGGATGCATGCGCATTTGCTCCCACTCGGCATCCGTTAGTCCGCCTTTTTTACAGAGAATATCTAAGCTGACATTGCGTTTGCCGATGTCATGAAAAAGTGAGCCTACGCCAAGCTCTTCTAAATCTTTTGGATTGAAGGTGAGGGATTTGCCTAATCCCAGCGAGTAAATGCTGACATCCAGTGAATGGTTGTAAGTGTAAAAGTCATGCCCAGAAAGAGAAATCATAAAGCTCATCGCTTCGGGGGCGTTTTCCATAAAATTAATAAAGTCAGTGATGATGGGGCGTGATTCATCCAAGGCCGTGTTTACATCAGGGTTTTCAAAAAGATCTTCCATCAAAGCCATCGAGCTTTCGCGCAGAATTTTTGCTTTATCAAATGGGTTGATCAGATCCGAATTCATTTCTTCACGTACCCAAAGACGGTAAGTTTCTCGATCTTCACTGCGTACAAAAAAAGAATCCCCGGTATCTCGTTGACTGAGGGTATTGATTTTTCCATTAGATAGTTTATCGCCTGCTCGCAGATATAAAATATGCTTGCGATCGATCATGATATAAATATCAAAGCTCGTGGTTTTATCAGCTCGAATGGTTGTTAGCCGTATGCGAAAGTACTTATTTTCAATTGGATCCATATTACTAGTCTGCCAGTGTTGACACCTCTCTGAAAAGGTGGAAAATCAGAAGTCATGGCCTTAAGTCTGGATACAGCTATACAATATTTAAAAGGTGTCGGTCCCAAATTGGGAGACCTCTTTTCTCGAAAGGGGATGAAGACTCTTCGCGACCTTTTCGAGTTCTATCCGAGGGCCTATGAGGACCAAAGGGCGGCTCGAAATATTGCAAGTCTTCGTGCCGAAGATATAGTCAGTATGAAGGCACAAATTGCCAAAGTCAGTGCTGTCAGCCTAGGGCGTTCATCTCGTAAAATGTATGATGTTATTTTAAAAGACAGTTCAGGACAAATTCACTGCAAATATTTTCGTGTACCCTACAAGGGATATTTTGAACGATTCACGCCGCACAAAGAAGTGCGTGTGGTTGGTAAAGTAATTGAGTACCGTGGGCGACTTGAATTTCACCACCCCGATATTCGTGATGTCGAGCCCGAGGATGAAAATAAAGATTTGTTGATTCCAATCTATACAGAGATCGAAGCTTTGGCATCGAGCAAAATTTTAAAATTGATTCGTATGGCTTTTCAACAGCTTAAAGATGAAGAGTGGCCTGAAGAGCCTTTTCCAAAATGGATGTTAGAGAAATACGAATTGATCAGCCGCAAAAAAGCTCTAACCGAACTTCATTATCCGATCCCAGATCGTGCGGCAGAATATTTAAACTATAAATCAGCAGCTCACAAACGTGTGATTTTTGAAGAATTTTTTTGGCTTGAACTTTATTTGGCAGCTCGCAAGGCCGGCTTTAAAAAAGATCAAGCTCCGCAAATCCAAAATGCGGGTAAAAACCTACTTCGTTTAGAAAAGTCATTGCCCTTTGCAATGACCGGCGCTCAAAAAAGAGTTTTCGCAGAAGTGAAAGCAGATCTAGAAAAAAACACCCCGATGCACAGAATGGTTCAAGGGGATGTGGGGTCAGGTAAAACTCTGGTGTGCTTTATGGCAGCCGTGTTTGCCGCTGAAAGTGAATTTCAAAGTTGTTTGATGGTGCCCACTGAAATACTAGCCGAACAGCATTTCAAAAATGCCCACAAACTTTTAGAGCCCCTCGGAGTTAAAATCGCAATGCTGACGGGAAAAAGCAAAGCAGCCGAACGCCGCGAGATTCTAGAAAATCTC
>JANNCH010000188.1:0-1840 GCA_031386315.1 Pseudobdellovibrionaceae bacterium | reverse complement strand
CAGATTTTTCATTTAAAAAATAAGTACCTTTAACGATTTTTAGAATCGCAGTTTCAGCTGTGATAATTGAAGCATGGGTTGCAGTAGGTAAATTAAGACCATTAGACCCTTTGACTTCGATACCGCCACCACTTTGTGTTCCCATCAAAAGATAGATAACCATGATTGAGAAAGCATCAATCAATGAAGTGAGTGGCAAAGCCAAACCCAATTCAGGAGCATGCGATTTTTTTCCACCTTTTTTAACGTTCATACTTTGAACGTCAGAAATTGGTGAACGTCTTTGTGTCGAGTTGCTCAGAGATTTTTTCATAACGACCTACCCAAGTGGGGAAATCCCCACTCCTTCAAATTCGTGTTTTTTCAGTTGGTCCATGATCTTGATCACATCACCGTAAGAAGTCTGTGGTCCTGGGCGAACAATACTTGTTTTAAGCTCAGGCCATTTTGCTTTCAGAGCGAGAAGTTTAGCACTTAGAACATCGTAGTTAACTCCACGAGCACTTCTTGCTACACGGTCTTCCAATTTCTTTTCTTTTGGAAGATCACGCAGCGACAAAGTCAGGTTGCCGTCTTTTTCAACGCCCACCCACAGGGACGGAGGATTTTTAGCCCCTGCCGTTGAGTTATCACCGATGGCTTGTTTGGTATCGATAGAACCTAATTGCAACCAAACTGCCGTCAATAAGAGAAAACAAATCAAAACCGACAAGATATCCAAGATGGGAAGAATGTTGATTTCAAAGTTCAAGTCTTTTTGTTTGCTCATAAAACGCTCCGCTCTTTAATCAGTGAATTTAAATACTACTTACGTTCTTTTTTAGCTGCAGAAACTGGCTCGTAGTGAAAACCCAATTGAATGAACAAGTTCAAAGCGGCTTTGTTCAAATCATCTGTTAAACGAGAAGCTCTGTTTTGAAGAACTGCATACATAATCAAAGCAGGCACTGCCACGATCAAACCGTAAGCTGTTGTATTCATCGCTAAAGAAATACCGTTTGAAAGGATCGTAGCTTTGTCAGCTGCGTTCGCATTACCGATACCGGCGAAAGAGTGAATCAAACCTGTGATGGTTCCCAAAAGACCCAACAAAGTAGCAACGTTGGCAAACATTGCTAAGAAACCAATGCGTTTTTCAACACGAGTCGCTTCTTCTAATAGAACTTCATCCATTTTAAGTTGGATTTCTTCTTTACCACCAAGATCCATAGTTGCTTGGATACCAGCAGCAGCAACCGTTCCGAGGGGCTCTTTAGCGCTTAACTGAACTGAGCGACGTAAGGCTTTGTCTAAGTTTCCTGCTTTGATATCTTCTGCTAACATCTTAGAGATTTCTTTTTGATTCGCTTTGCGATTAACAAATAAAGCTACTGAACGCTCAGCGATGATAGCGATAGAAACGATTTGAGCAGCCAAAATAACCCACATCCAAATAGCGTCTGAAGAAGTGAATGCGCGACCAAGTGATAATAGAAATTCCATAAATCCTCCGTTAAAAGTCTATATTCCACAGGGGTAGGAGCAATGAGAGTGCCATTTACCAAATCGAATTAAACACAGTCTCGATCTGAAACGCAGCCTACAGGCTCGACAGAGTGACAAAAACTGGCGGCGAGGACCCAAGATTGTTCGCGCTGACCCAAGTATGTGGATCAACTATGGAGTCTGCAAAAATGTGAGGTCTTACACCAGAAGACTGTCTTTTACTTCTACAGGAAAATACGTAAAAACAGGGCGGAGTACGGCGAAGGCCGCCTCTCTCCTGCGGGTCTGCCTCTACATACACCCGCGCTTCGAACAGTCCTCGCGGCTCTTGTCCCTTCGGGACTCGTTTGCTGCG
>JANNCH010000187.1:0-2344 GCA_031386315.1 Pseudobdellovibrionaceae bacterium | reverse complement strand
TCCAAACCTGGCAACGGCTAAATGTAATTCCGGCTCATTGGTGGGGCTAAACCAGGCATCATTGGTTAAGTTAAGAATCAACTGACTGCCTTTTCTACGTCCCTCGAGAATAAAAGGAAGAAAGGTGGCCTCATAGCAAATAATCGGATTCATTTTTATTTCCGTCGGCCCCTTATGAAGAGTAAAAAGATTTGCGTTCACTCCATGTTCGAATGGAAGGCCACTAGGATAAATCGCCTTAAGCCAGGGAGCCACTTCAATAAAAGGCAAATACTCACTAAATGGAACCAAGATATTTTTATTATAGACTTGCGCTTCATCTGAGGCTTGAAGTAGCAGCGCCGAGTTAGAGCTACCACTATGATTTTCATTTGATTCAAGTCCCCCAAAAGCAAGTGGCAGCTTGTATTCCTTTGTAAAACTAGAAATTTCTTCTTTCATTGCACGGTCAGGGCCATCTTTCGGAAATACATAAGAAAACTGCGCCGCACCTTCAGACCAAACCATGAGATCTGGCTTTTCATTTTCAGCTAGGTACTTTCTCGATAGCTTAAAATGCCGCGCAAGAATGACGGCCTTCGCCGCTCTAGATCCTGCGCCAAGACCGTACTGTGTAATAATTGGATCGTCCGTTACGCGAACATTAGCTTGAACAATGACGGCATTTAAAATTTGCGGCGCCTTTAGAATGAGTTCTTCAATTTCCAAATTGTGATAAATTCCGTAGCCTATTCCGGCCAAACAAAGACCCACTCCATTGAAAACAGGAATCCAAAATCGAATTTTTTTTAGAATCGGAGTGCCATTTTTTTTCCAGACATTTACGATATCAAAAATACACAAATTAACAAAAACAATCAGAGCCACGAGCATTGGTGGGCCACCAAGAGCGGCCAATTGTCGTAAATGATTTGCTGGAGCAAGGGCATAAGCAAGATAAGTGTAACCCGGCTGCGGAGTTGGTAAAAACCAATCCAGCCAAGCCATTAAAAACGAAAGCCCAAAAAATACTCGTAGCGAAGATTTACTCAGGCCAAACCTCCAGAAGAAAATTGCAAAAATCACAAACTGATAATGGTGAATCAAGTAATAAGGAATTGTGACCAAAATCGCAAATGGAAAGCTGACCACAAATAAATCGTGAACCGAAGTTGTAATCCAGTAAAAACTAAAAACCCCCGAAAGAAAAGAAAGCCAAAGTCCTTGCAGGGCTGCTCCTTTAGCAGTGTCACAATCGGAAAGTACAAACAGCCAGGGCACAAGTGAAATCCAAATAAGTGGGTAAATATTAAAAACGGGAAAACTCAGCGCGATAAGCCCGGCAGAAATGACCGTTCGCGGGTCAGGAAAATAAGCTGCCAGCTTTTTTTTCATCTGCTGTTAGTTGAAGACGGCTCGCGCTTAGGTTTGGGTACAATGTAAACCTTCGCACCATTTTCAGAAGCGTATTGCGAAGCAAAAAGAATAGAATTGGGGTCAACCGCGGGCACAAGAACAAAATGGGCTCCGCTTTTAACGGCCGCTACAATTGAATTATTTAAATCTGCAATTTGAGTGGAATTATTTGTACTCGTTGGCATCGGAACCAGAAAAAATTTTGCTGCATCATAGGCGGCCACATCAGGTAATCTAATTGGGGCTGTCGGATCAAAGCCTGGTGGTGGATTAGGTGCACTTACTTCACGGCCTACAGTATAGACCTGAAGCTGAATCGGATCGCCTCTTGAAATCGCCTTTGCTACCGCTTCTTGTCCTTCGGCAGTAATTTGATCTTGATTTTCAATTGAGGGCGCGCCAGGCTCATTCGGATCAATTAGTCCATTTGCACTTACAACTCCGTCACCAAGAGCTACTGATTCAAGGGGGCCGTTGACCGAAATTCCTAAAATACAATTATCAGAATCAGCCGTCTGACTAAGACTCCCAAGCGTTTGTACTTTCTCGGTTCTATAGCTTGAAAAACTGGGTGCCTCTGACTTTGTGTTGCGCTCAACGATTTTTCCATCCGATGGATGGCCCAATATCGGCGAATCATTAGCCACGCCACATTTGGAATTACGAAATACAAAAAAATCAGTGTTGGCTGGTATTTTCAAATTCGCAAGCGCTGGGTCGTTGGGTTGTAAATGATCAAAATTAACACCCGGATTCAAACTGCGTAGTCCCGGATTAAGGCGTGCAAACTTAAATTTAATCTCGCACGTTTTGAATTAGTAGTCTTGTATATTTTGGGCTTGCCCTCTTTTACGAATATAACATGTTGAATATTAGCATCATAAGCTGTCTTTACAAACCTTAAACAGTCTTTAATATGGGCAAAAACAACGAAGTCAATTGTAACGGC
>JANNCH010000168.1:0-6043 GCA_031386315.1 Pseudobdellovibrionaceae bacterium | reverse complement strand
CGAAAAATTTTCAGATACGGACTTGTCATTGCAGTTTCCTATTGAGTTGGGTGGCAAGCGAGCCGCACGCATTGAGCAAGCTGACAGTGAGCGGCTTGCAGCTGAAACGGGTTTTTTACGTTCGCAAAGTGAAGTTCGTCGTGAGGTGCGCTTAAAATTAGAAAGATATCGTCAGATCAACGAAGAGCTTTTGTTGGCGGAAGAGTCTTTGCAAACTTTTTCAAAGCTTGTGAAGCAATATGAAGGGCGTCCAACTCTTTCAGCCGAGCAAAAGGTTTCTTTGAACGTATATAAACTAGCGAAGGGGGATTATGTCTTTCGTAAGCTAGAGCAAGAAGAGGAACTTCGTGAGCTTGAAACATATTTTCAAGTAAGCTTGGGTTTGTCGGCCGCTGACTTAAAAAAAATCAAAATGACTCAGATTAAAAAATGGCCGGTTTTTAAAGAGACCTCGCCGGATTTGTCAAAATCACTTCAACTGTCTTCGTTGCAAAATGAAATGGAGCAAGCACGTGCAGCTGTTAGTTTGGCGAACGCAGAGGCTTGGCCTGAATTCAGTGTGGGGCCCTCATTGAAGTTATTAGGGGATCGCTCTGCAAGTGAAACCCAGCAGTGGGGTTTGAATATGAGTTTGACACTTCCTCTGTTGAGTCTGAATCAAGGTGGCAAAGCTGCGGCCACTCAATCATTGCGTGCGGCTGAATTACGCAGAAATTTGGCAGAGAGCGCTCTTCGTGCCGAACGGGACTCTTTGATTGCGCAGTATCGAAAATCAGTTTCAACTTTAGAAAATGCCGAGTATTCGCAATCAATGGATGAAAAACATCAGCAGGTTGAGAGTTTATTTATTCGTGGTGTGGTGCCGAGCTCGCTCATTATTGAAGCACATCGTTCACTGGTGGATTTTGAAAGAGCACGCAATGTGCGAATTTTAAAAGCGCTGCAACTGTTTTTAACTTTGCAATTTATAGACGGCCAAGAAATGGCGGAATCTTTATGAAAAACTTTTTAGTTATTATTTATACTCTGTGTTTGGTGTTAGGCGGCGTTGCTTTCGCTTCTGATGAGCACAAGGATGAGCACAAGGATGAACACGAGCATGGTCATTCAGAAGAAGAGGGCCACTCTGAAGGTGAAACTGGTTTTTCGCTGAGTCCTGAGGCGAGTAAGAATTTTGAATTGCAGACCGTGCAATTAAAAGGCAAGGGTCCTTGGTCAGTGATTGATAGTGCTGTCTTGTATGCCGGCGAAGAGGTCAATGTTTACCGTTTGAGAGATGCAAAGTATGAGCGCATAGATTTTAAAAAAATCTCGCAAATTGGAAAACAAATAAAAATTCAATCGAAAGATCTGCAAGAAAACGATCACGTGGTCACTCAAGGCGTTGGTTTTTTGCGTATTGTAGAAATCGTATCATCCGGTGGAATGCCCCACGGGCATAGCCATTAATTTTAGGAAAATATATGATCAATAAAATAATTCATTTTTCAGTTTATAATCGGGCTCTAGTTTTTTTATTCACAGCCTTGCTGTCTTTAGCGGGCTTTTATGCATTTCAAAGTTTGCCGATTGATGCGGTCCCTGACATCACGAATAATCAGGTGCAGGTTAATACGACCATCGATGGCTTAGCACCTGAAGAAATCGAGAGAAGTATTACTTTTCTGGTGGAATCATCGATGCGAGGTCTGGCTGGTGTTCAGCAAGTGCGCTCTATCACACGCTTTGGATTGTCACAGGTGACAATTGTGTTTAATGATTCGGTGGATGTTTACCGAGCCCGCCAAATGGTCACCGAGCGCTTGCAAGGCGTATTGGCCGATTTGCCTAAGGGGGCAGAGGCCAAGTTAGGACCCATCTCAACGGGCCTTGGTGAAATTTATCAGTACACCTTGGATTTTAAAGTTCCAGCAACAGAGGCTTCCGCACGTTTGCAACAGCTAATGGAGGTAAAAGCCATGCAAGATTGGTTTGTAAAGCCTCGTTTACTCACCGTTGAAGGGGTAGCGGAAATCAACACCACGGGGGGATATCAACGCCAGTATCATGTGCAACCTAATATTAAAAAAATGGCTTCCTATGGAATTCATTTTGAAGAGCTCGTTGAGGCCCTCAATCGTGTGAATAAAAATGTGGGCGGTGGCTATGTCGCGCAAACGGCCGAACAGTTTTTAGTTCAGGGTGTGGGGATATTTAGAACTCCGGCGGACATCGAAGATGTTCATGTGAAACAACTGGATTCATTTCGTGTGATTAAAATCCGCGACATTGCAAAAGTTCAATTGGGGCGTGAACTCAGAACAGGGGCTGCGACCATCAACGGGCAAGAAACTGTTTTAGGCACTGTGATGATGTTGCTTGGTGAAAACAGTCGAACAGTTGCTACGCGAGCAGAAAATAAGGTTCAAGAGATTCGAAAAACGCTTCCTGCGGAGATGGAATTAAAGACCGTTTACAATCGTTCGGATTTAGTGAATGCGACGCTGGGGACTGTGAAACATAATCTTTCGATGGGCGCTATTTTGGTGATCATCGTTTTGTTTTTGCTCATTGGAAATATTCGTGCGGCGGTGATTACGGCCATTACGATTCCGTTAACGTTGTTGATGACTTTTTTAGTGATGAAACCTTTGGGGATGTCTGGAAATTTGATGAGTCTTGGCGCTCTGGATTTCGGTATCATCGTCGATGGGACAGTTATCTTGATCGATAACTGCGTGCGCTTTACTCGTAGACAATCACAAGTGTTAGGCAGGAACCTCACACGTGAAGAGATTCAAAAATCTGTCTATGAAGCGGCCGTTGAGGTTCGTCTTGCGGCAGGATTTGGCGAGCTCATTGTTGTTGTCGTGTTTTTGCCCATCTTTGCCTTGATCGGAATCGAAGGTAAAATGTTTAAACCCATGGCGGGGGCATTTGCCATTGCTGTGGCCTGTGCGTTGGTTATTTCATTTACAACGGCGCCGGCATTGGCCTCGCTCATATTAGGTGGCAGTGCCTCTGAAAAAGAACCCCGTCTCATGAATTGGATACGCAAAATTTATCAGCCATTTTTAGAGTGGGGGATGCAGTATAAAAAAACAGTGATCGCAGGGTCTGTTGTTTCGGTGATTTTAGGGGGCATTTTATTTGCGACCCGTGGCGCTGAATTTTTACCACAGCTCGAAGAGGGTTCGTTCGCCTTTCATATGATTCGTCCCGTGAATACAAGCTTGGACCAATCTATCGCGTTTCAACGTAAGGCCGATAAAATTATCAAAGACTTTCCGGAAGTTGAAAATGTCTTTTCAAGAATCGGTACCAGCGAAGTGGCCACAGATCCCATGGGTGTGAATATCTCTGATACTTACATTATGCTGAAGTCCGAACAAAAAGTAAATTATGATGAATTGGTAAAACGTATCATTGCAAAATTAGAAACCGAACTGCCAGGACAAAATTATTTGGCTTCGCAGCCTATTCAAATGCGTTTCAATGAATTATTGGAAGGTACGCGCGCTGATGTTTCGGTGAAAGTTTTTGGACCTGATTTGCAAAAAAATATGGATATCGCCAAAGAGATTCAGACCATTGTTGAAAAAGTCCCCGGAGCCGGGGATGTGGAAGTGGATCTTGCGGGCACAAGCCCTGTTTTAAAAATTGAACCCAAGCGTGAGGCGATTCATCGCTATGGTGCTGATGTTTCAGAACTGCTCAGCACAATTGCTATCGCCATGGGTGGCGAGCAGGCGGGCTCTTTGTACGAGAACGAACGCCAGTATCCCATTGTTGTTCGATTGGAAGAAAGCGAGCGTGCAAATTTAGCGACGATTCGCTCTTTACCCGTGGGTTTGGGAAATAATACTACCACCGAACTTGCAAATTTAGCTTCATCAGAGTTTTCAGAAACCTTTGGCTCGATCAATCGAGAGGATTCGAATCGTCGTTCGGCGGTTTTGATCAATTTGCGTGATCGTGATACCGAGGGTTTTGTAACTGAGGCTCAAGCTCTGGTTGAAAAGACTGTGAAACTTCCGCAGGGTTATTATTTGCAATGGGGTGGAAATTTTAAAAATCTTCAAGAGGCCAGATCGCGATTGATGTTGTTGGCTCCGCTGGCATTGTTGCTGGTGCTACTTATGATCTATGCGGCCTTTCGCAGTGTAGGTGAGACCGCTTTGATTTTTTGCTGCGTGCCCTTTGCTTTGATTGGTGGGGTTGTTGGGCTTATTGCCAATGGCTTGCCATTTAGTATTTCTGCAGGTGTGGGCTTTATTGCACTATCAGGTATTGCGGTCTTGAATGGTGTTGTGCTGCTCAGCTACTTCAATCAATTGAAGGCTGAAGGCAAAACGGGTGCAGCCCTTGTTATTGAAGGGGCCTTAATACGTCTGCGTCCGGTTCTGATGACGGCATTAGTGGCTATCTTTGGATTTTTACCAATGATGTTGTCCACTGGCATTGGTGCAGAGGTGCAAAAACCTTTGGCATCTGTCGTGATTGGCGGAATTATGTCGTCCACATTTCTAACTTTGATAGTATTGCCTGTGCTGTTTTCGATTTTTGAAAAGAAATTCAAAGGTCGCGTCGTGCATTAAGAATAGAGAGGCCACCTCACCGGGTGGCTGTTCAGTGACGCGGTATTGCTACCAAAAAGTAGCAGGTACCTTTTGGTAATGATCCTAAATATTGACTCGAAGAAAAAGTCCGACTATGTTCGGGCTCTATGAAGCATTTTGGTGCTTCACGCCGATTTGAAGCAGCTTGCGGGCGAAAAATAGCTAAAGCGCGAAAGATATGTTTTTAGCATACAATCGCGTCAATAAATTGATAGGACGGTTGTTAGATGAAAGTCATCGAACATATTGCAAAGGCCAATAGTGCCCAATCTAAAAATCCATTATTTAGTTTTGAAATAGTTCCGCCCCCAAGAGGCCGGTCTGTTAAAGATATCATTGATATCGTTGAAACTTTGGCGCCATTGAATCCCCCTTGGATTGATGTGACCTCACACAGTTCGACGGCTTATTATCGTGAAAAAGTGGATGGGTCGATTCAGAAACATACTTTGCGCAAACGCCCTGGGACATTGGGAATTTGTGGGATTATTCAAAATCGTTTTCGTATAGATACAGTCGCCCATATGCTTTGTCTGGGTTTTAGTCGCGAAGAGACCGAGGACGCACTGATCGAGTTGGGATTTTTAGGAATTGAAAACGTTCTGGCTTTGCGCGGAGATGTGCCAAATTTTCAAAAGCCCACACGCACGGACCGAACTACCAATTTGTATGCGAAAGATTTAGTAGGGCAAATCAAAGATTTGAACCAAGGTAAATTTTTAGAAGAGCTCGACCGTGCTGAATCCCATAATTTTTGTGTGGGTGTGGCTGGGTATCCAGAAAAACACTTTGAAGCAGCTAGCTTGAAATTGGATGTTCAAAATTTAAAGAAAAAAGTGGATGCGGGCGCAGATTATGTTGTGACCCAAATGTTTTTTGATAATCAAAAGTATTTTGATTATGTGAAGCTTTGCCGTGATGCGGGTATACAGGTGCCGATCATACCAGGACTGAAGGTTTTAAAATCAGTTTCTCAACTAAAGAACGTTCCAAAGAATTTCTATATCGATTTGCCAGATGCTCTTGTGGATGAGGTAGCCGAAAATCCTGAACAGGTCGAAGCCATTGGTAAACGTTGGGCACTTAAGCAAACGGCAGAGCTGATTAATTTTGGCGTCCCAAGTGTGCACTTTTATGTTTTAAATGACGTTCAAACGATTGCCGATATCGTACGCCAAACAATTAAGTAGGTAATCAATGTTAAAAAAATCTTCTTTATTGTTAGAGCTCGAAGAAGCACTTACAAAGCGCATTTTCTTTTTAGATGGTGCCATGGGGACCATGGTGCAGCTACATAAACTCAGCGAGAACGACTATCGCGGCGAAAGATTTAAAGATCATTTGAAGGATTTGAAAGGCAATAATGACTTGCTGGTGTTAACAAAGCCAGAGGTCATTTACACGATCCACAAACAATATCTCGAGGCCGGCGCCGACATCATCGA
>JANNCH010000150.1:0-1900 GCA_031386315.1 Pseudobdellovibrionaceae bacterium | reverse complement strand
ATGAAATCCCAAGCCGCTCGGAGCGCGGCCCTTAAGCGCATGTAAAAATATTTCTTCGCAACAACGCTGTATATTGAAGGTACGCCTATGGCTATCCGGTATTAAGCATTCGTATCAACGTCGGATCAGTCACATCAAAGCCCCAGGGGATAAAGCATCGTTTGGCATCGTTGATATTTTTTTTCATATATCTTTTGATATACTCATAATCCCGGCCCCAGGCGATTAATCGCGTGAAGGGGCGCGCTACCCAGAACTGAGTTTTTTTGCGTACAGCAACTGAAGATTCAACAGCGGGTCCGCGCTGCGCTTTCAATACATGCCGAGCAATGAGCCCTGTAATCGCTTTAATAAATTTAGAAAACTCTTTGCGGTCATCCAGCTTAATCACCAGATGAAGATGATTACCCACATTCACTAAATGATAGATCCGCACGCGGCAAAGTTTGGCGTGGGTTCTGATAATCCTATCAATCTTATTCACATTATAAGTATGCAGCATGGACTTCGCGCCAATGGCCTGCGCTGATTTTAAAACCAAATGCACAGGTTCTTTAGTCGACAGAGGTCTCGCAACTTTAGCGTTGCCCTTGAGTAAGGCCCCGCCGAATTGTTTTAAGACTTTGTCTTTAAACATCGACAGCTGGGCGGCTTTAGATTTTCTGTGTCTTTTAGACCGTGCTTTTTTCATCTGATTTTTCTTCTTTGTTGATTTTTACAGTCTTATAGTAGCGATGTCAATTAACGATTGATTAAAAACACCAAGATCGCTGCTAATAACGAACACAGAGGATCTAGAATTTGAAGATTATGAAGTTTACTTACAAAGTATTTCCGGACTGGCTGCGCAATACAAACATGCACGTTCAAGATCCCAGAATTGCAAAAAAGTGTCAGTACTCAGTGGAACAAATATTCTGCTGCGGACTCATGGTGTTTTTGCTACGCCATAGGTCTTTGCGTTCATTCTACCTTGAAAACAAAGACAATCCCTACACCATTAAAAACCTTAACCGCTGGCTAACTATTAAAGGCATCCCCAGTGATGATGAGCTCAGATACAGCCTGCAAACAGTCAGTACAAAAAGTTTGAATAGCTTGCTGCGCGAATTCCATCAAAATCTAGAACGTAAAAAATCCTGTCCCAGCAAAAAATATTCAATCGACATGAGTTAATCGCTTTAGATGGCACTGGCCAGATCAGCAGCAAAAAGATTCAATGTGAAAAGTGTTTAACTAAAACCCTCAGTAATGGTGACATTTGTTATTATCATGGGCAGCTGCTCGCAAGTATTGCAAATATTTCTGCAAGCTACGCTTTGCCACCGCAGTTCGAACCCATCGAGCGAGATGATGTGGACACTGAGTTTTCAAAAAATGATTGTGAGATAAAGGAAGTATCCACAGATACTGTTGGTCCAACGGACTACCTCTGAAAAGCTACAACAAATCAGAAATACCTATTGAAGTAAACTTGCTCGATTACGAAGAGGTCAACTCTAAAGGTGAGCTTATTTGCAAAAACTCGTGGATGACAGATTTTTTGATCAGCAAAGACAATGTTAGAGTGCTGGCAGCGACTACCAACAAAGTCTCGCTGCTTTTGGAAGTAAATTCGATCAACAAACCTTCCCAACAAATTCATGTTGGCAAAATTTAAATCACTTCTTATCAAGATGGAACAAACCCACCGAAGGTCTGGCTACGTTCAAATGAATATTGCCATAAAAATCAGCAACTTATCTGCGACTCATAATGATTCATACAAAATCGCTGTGTGGTAACATCGAATCAAGTTTTGTCGATTTTTAGCCGACAAGATGTCATGGGGCTTTTTGTTGTTCGTAAGTTGCTGAGCATAGGTTTTCTGCTTTCCTTGGCTTTATGCCAGGGTGGTTGT
>JANNCH010000130.1:0-6978 GCA_031386315.1 Pseudobdellovibrionaceae bacterium | reverse complement strand
GGTAGCAGATAGCATTGTGCCTGCCGTGTCGAGGTCTTCATCTGACATCAGTCGATATTGAGAATCTTTCATCACAATACTTTTAATCAAGCGATGCACGATCAAATCCGGATAACGTCGAATCGGTGAGGTGAAGTGAGTATAGAAATCAAATCCAAGTCCAAAGTGACCTACATTTTCTTTGCTATACTTTGCTTGGCTCATCGAGCGCAAAGTTAGAATGTTCAAAACCTGAGATTCTGGTTTACCAGTGAATTCTTCTAAGGCGCGAGTCAGGCGCTTTTGTAATTTACCACCGTCTAGCTTGGTTGTGCCGCCAAAAGTTTGCATATATTTTTCAAGTATTTTGATCGCAAGTTCATTCGGTGGTTCATGTATACGGTAAAGGGCCGGCACTTCTTTGCCAGATAAAAATTTACCAACGGCCACGTTCGCCGCTAACCTCATCTCTTCGATGAGGCGATGGGCAAAAAGTCTTTTCGAACGGATAATGTCGATTGGCACACCAGCTCCGTCGATCATAAGTTCGGTTTCCGGGATCTCGAGGTCTAGTGAGCCCTCTTTGAATCGTTTGGCCATCAGAATCTTAGCAAGATCCGCAAGACGTAAGATGCCTTCGCGTACATGGCGCAGTTTTTCAACGTCATTGCCATCGATGACTTCCTGAGCTTCACCGTAAGTCACGCGCGCTTTGCTTTCCATCACGGCTTCGCAAAAACTAGAGCTCTGCATTTCACCAGTGAAGTCCATTTGCATTTCGGCCACTAGGCAAAGTCTATTGACGTGGGGAATTAAAGAGCAAAGCCCATTGCTCAGAACTTCTGGCAACATCGGCACGACGTAGTTCGGAAAGTAAACCGAAGTTCCGCGATCAAAGGCATCCTTATCTATAGATGAACCCACCGTTACATAATGACTGACGTCGGCGATGGCGACATAAAGTTTGAAACCAGTGCCATTCGTTTCGACATAAACTGCATCATCGAAATCTTTGGCGGTGGCGCCATCTATAGTAATAAGATCAATACCGCGCAAATCTTTGCGGGTTTTAAAAGTCGCTTCGTCCGGTTGATCTTTGAAACGTTTGGCTTCTTCTAGTGTTGAAGGTGAAAACTCGACTGGTATGTTGTTCGTCGCAAGAACGCGTTTGATATCATTCATCGGGTCCTGGGCATCACCGATGATCTGCACAACCTTGCCGGTGAACGAAGTATTGCCTTCTGGATAAGTCAGGATTTCAGCGGCGACCAATTCTTTTTCTTTGGCATCCATGGACTGTTCGATTTTGATTTTGAGATCTTCACCCCAGGCTTTGCCTTCATCGCGAACGATGCCGGTTGTGCTGTTGAGTCTGAAGAATCTTCCGACAACTTGTTTGGTGCCGTGTTCGATGACTCGAACAACTTCTCCGCGAAAGCGTTCTCCGCCGCGTTCTGGGAACGCTTCGATTTCAATTTTGTCTCTGGTCATTACTCCGCGCATGGCTTCGCGCGGAATGTATACATCGGGATGTTCTTTGTCGTCGGGGATAAAGAAGCCAAAGCCGTCGGGGTGTCTTTTGATTGTTCCTATAAGGAGCTTATTTTTTTTCATCTGGATCATGGTCTAGGATTTTCATAAGAAACTCAAAATAATCAGGACTGAGAAGATGCGCGTTGCGAAAACTAGACCTTGATCTAGTGCGCAAAAAGCAACAATGAAATGCCGCATTATTGGAAGATCTGACGAAACAAAAACAAATCGCCGAGCAAGTTGATACTTTTTTGCATCAAATTTCAGCAAAACATTTCGCGCTGTGCGCGCAGAAAATCTTGAAATGCTTTGCTGCTGTGGTTTTCATGGCGATCATGAAGACGCAAGCTTTGCTCAAAAAAAAGCAACTAAATGCATCAATAGTGTTCTTTAAGTTGCATGAAACGAGTTGCGTGAAGTGGGTACTGTTGTTTTCTGGCAGCATTCAATAATGTTCTTGAAACTAGTGTTTTAACGTTATTCTCAGTTAACTTCTATTTTTTGTATTGATCTTGGTCGAGGACATAATTAGCATCTTTTATGAAGCATATTAATTTTATGAATATGAAATCATTATTTGCACGATAACGAAAGGATGCATCGATGAAAAAACTTTTAGTACTAGCTGCACTTACAATGGCTGCGGCTCCTGCAATGGCCTCTAAAGCAAGACTTACAGCTTTAGGAAATTCTGAGCAACTTAAAGACGCTCAAACAGTATTCACTCGTCCTTCAGACCTAACAGGTTTGGGTAACTGGGCGACTGCTGAACTTGGCGCAACTCCTTCTTTAGCTGCTAATGGCGCTAGCGGAGCAGAAGGTGGATTCGCTCGTTCATACGGCGAAGGTTACCTTGGTTTCTACATGGGTCACCGTGGTGTTGCTACATCTACTCGTTCTGCAGTAGGCGGCGCAACTGTTCTTGCTGAAGAAAATCCATTGGAAGTTTACTACGCTTCTAAAGCAGGTGAACTTGTTTGGGGTGCCTCTGTTTATTTCTCTAAATCAGACAAAAAAGCTGGTGTTACTGGCTTCGCAGCTGGTTCAAAAGCTTCTTCAATGGGCGTTCGTGGTAGCGTAGAAACTGGCGCGATCGATGCTTACGTTCATGTTGGTATCACTGATACTGCTGAAGTCGGAACTAACAAGTACAAAGGTGGAACTCCAATCACTTTGGGTGCTGGTTATGTAATGGGCAACGGTTATATTTTTGCTGAAGTAGCTACTATCGACGCTAAAGTTGACAGCGGAACTGGCGATCAAAAATTCAAAGGTTCTGACTACAAAGTTGGATACATCAGCACAACTAAATCAGAAGGTTCAAACTTCTTCTGGGGTGTTGCTTACCAAGGTCATAACCGCGGTGGAGACATCGGCGCAGTTGGTGGCGAAGCTAGCACAGAGCTTCCATTCTGGATCGGTGTTGAGCAAGAAGCTAATTCTTGGTTGACTGTACGTGCTTCTGTAAAACAGAACACAATCCTTGGTGGTTATAAAGTCGGTGAAGTGAATACTACAGACAACAATACTTCTGCAGCAGCAGGTGTTGGTTTGAAATTCAACAAACTGGTTCTTGACGGTGCGATTGCTACTGCGAACGGAACTGCTGGTAACCAAGGTGATATCGTTGGCGACAATTTGCTAACGAACGTAGCTCTTACTTACATGTTCTAATTTTGTAAGTGTTTGACGAAAGGCTCCTTCGGGAGCCTTTTTTTTGCTTAAATTTTTTTAATAAAGCTATAACTCTAAATATATAAAGAAAGGATGTCGTCATGAAAAAAATCACATTGTTTGTAACTGCAATGATTTTAGTTTCTGGCTCAGCATTCGCATCAAAAGCTCGTATGGCTTCTCTTGGAAACGCAGCTCACTTAACAACAGACACTCAGTCTGTTTTTGACAATATCGCACGCATCACACAAATCGGTGACTATGCGACCTATGAATTTGGCGCTACTGCTACCAACTCATTGGGTGTGAACACTTTAGATAGTGATTTCAATGCGCTTTCTGCTCAGGCGGGTCTTTATCCGGGTGCTACTGGCACCAATGGACAAAGAATTTATGCTGCCAACTCTGAAGGTGGCTTTGTAACATCTTTGGGTGCTGACCAAAAATTGGGTTTCTACATTGGTAGAAAATCTCAGTTCACGACTTTAGCGCGCTCTATCGGTGGTTTCTTAGGTCAAGAAAACACTGTTGAAGTAATGTATGGTAGCAAAGCTGGTCCACTAGCTTGGGGTACTTCATTTAACTATTCAGCTTCTGATAAAAAAGGCTCTGCGACCAAACAGAAACAAAACGCAATGGGCGTTCGTTTAGGTGTTGTTGCTGCTAATTGGGATGCATATGCACTTATCGGTTTGGGAAGCACTGCTGACGGTGCGACTAAAGCTGGTCTGGCTGATGCAGATGCTACTTACCGCGGAACTACCGGATACAAAATCGGTGGTGGCTACTGGTTGAACACTATGTACCTACACGGAAACATGTACCAAGACGGTGCTAAGCTTGAATATCAAGCGACAATCCCGGGCGGTTATGCTGGTTTCGTGAACTCTAAAATGAATGTTGAGCAAAGACACATTGAAGTCGGTGTTATCGATACAATCAAGTCTGACAATTCAACTTTCTTTTACGGTGTTTCATATAACGTGGACACGGCAGACAACAAAGAGCAAACAACTGAAACAAGTGATCCATACAAATTGGAAAAAACATCAATGCCTTTCTTGATCGGTATGGAAGTTGAAGCTAATTCTTGGATGACTGTTCGCGGTTCTATCAAGCAAAATATTTTGCTAGGCGAGAAAGAGTATAAAGGTGCTGATGCAAACACAACTGACAACAACACTGTTGCCAATGCGGGTGTAGGCTTCAAATGGAACAAAGTTTCTTTGGATGCAACAATTGCCAAAGCTTTGACTCCAGCTTCTGGTTCAACTGCAAACATTACTGTCGATAACTTCCTCAGCAATGCTTCTTTGACATATATGTTCTAAATTTAGGTTTACAACTTAAATTCGAAAAAGCCCTGTGAGAAATCACGGGGCTTTTTTTTCTTACGACGAAGTCAGCAAAAAATTCTTCAGCAGTGCTATAGGGATCTTCTTATTAAGAACATGCTCACCATGCTGGTGACATAAAAAAAGTGGCGGGGCCTTTGTTTTAAAAACTTTTCGAACCTCACTGTAATTAGAATGATCGGGAATAGTCGCTGAACTTACTTTAGACTCAATAAATAAAAAGTTTTGCGGATCTTTTTGAATTAAAAAATCAACCTCTTCTCCATCCTTTGAGCGCCAATGAAAAATCTGCCATCCTAGTTGATAGTTTATATTGAGTTTAAAAATCTCGGCGCAGACAAGGTTTTCGAACAAGGCGCCTTGCTGCGGCGATGTTAAAATAGGCTCTGCAGATGTCCATCCCTGAAGTCGACAAGCCAGTCCTGTATCTAAAAAATATACTTTTGGTGATTTGATCAGTCGTGATGATAGATTGGATGAATATGGCATAATCAAGACGATGATATGCATTTGCTCCAGAATTGAAATCCAATCTTTGACAGTTTTTGAGTCCACACCGACGTCATTGCCTAGGCGTGAATAATCTAAAATACCGCCGATACGTCCTGCCAGTAGCCTTACGAATTTCAAAAACTCGCTGCTTTTTTGAATTCCTGCGGCTAAGACGATGTCTTTCTCAATGTAGCTATTGATGTAATTATTTAAATATTTTTGTGGATCCCGAGCCGGATTGGCTTGTAGTTCTGGCCATCCACCTTTATAAATAATTTCTTGAATACTGCATTGTCGAGCTGCCAATATCTCGGCAACACTCAAGGTATTTACATCAAAGAAACTAGCTCGGCCTGCGAGACTTTCTTTCACATTGCGATCCATCAAGATTTGATTAGAGCCTGTCAGCCTTAAAATGGTCTGCAGTTTATTCTTTGGATTTCTTTTATAGAGATCAGCGCGTCTTTTGAGTGAGGGGAACAGTACGGGTGCATACTGTGCCTCATCAATAAAAATTTTTTCTGATTCAAATTGCTGTAAAAATAGCTCTGGATCGCTATTTGCCAAATTTCGTAGGGCGGGGTCATCCAATGAAAGCTCTCTGAAGCTAGGGTCCAGATGCAATATTAAACTGGATTTTCCACACTGGCGAGGTCCGCGAATGATTTGGATTAAGTCTGCATTTTCCTGTATAGATCTTGAAATATCCCTTTGTATCCACATATTTGGCCATTACGGACTCAGAATCCATTTTTGTCAAGAGCTTAGCATGTATTTGATAATATTTCGCACGTAACTCAATCCAGTTAAATTTCTTAACTAAAATCACCCTTTAGTTAAGTTTCAGCCTTAAGTTTAACTGAAAACTTGAACATATTAAGTAATTTAACTATTATGACCCTATATGAAACGTGGAATATCTGGGGAATGGCTGAGCCATTCTATAGAGGGTCGAGATTATGAATCATTCATGCCGAATGATTTGCCGCCCAGTCCACCAGTGCAATGGGATGCAGAGCTGGTTTCATACCTATCGAATGCAACGGCCAGTATTGGGCGTCTTGACGGGGCTACAAGATTACTTCCTGATTTGAGCTTATTTTTATATAGCTATGTAAGAAAAGAAGCTGTGCTTTCATCACAAATTGAAGGAACGCAGTCATCGCTTTCAGATCTATTAGTTTTTGAAAGTGATTTGACACCTGGTGTACCTATTGATGACGTCACAGAGGTATCCTGCTATGTGAAGGCACTCAACGAAGGGATCACGCGAATCCAGGCGGGAGAAAAAATTTCTCTACAATTGCTTTTAGATTTACATAAAATTTTACTTTCATCAGGCAGAGGCACACACAAAGACCCTGGAAAACTGCGTGATGTGCAGAACTGGATTGGTGGCAAAACACCTGATCGGGCGATATTCGTTCCGCCGCCTGCAAAAGAAGTAGAACGATGTTTGCTGTCACTGATTGAATATTGGAAGTCTTCAAAGGACGATACCCTAGTCAAGGCAGCACTTGTTCATGCGCAATTTGAAACCATTCATCCATTTAGAGATGGAAATGGCCGAATAGGACGCCTTCTGATTACATTGCTCATGTGCCAAGAAAAACTGATCTCTCAGCCAATGATATATTTAAGTCTTTTTCTTAAAGAAAACCGCGATGAATATTATAAAAAATTGCAATCCATCAGAACTCAAGGAACATGGGAAGAGTGGCTTATTTTTTTTCTGGATGGTATTCATCAAGTAACTGCTGCAGCATTTGAATTAACAAAGAAAATTCAGCATCTATTTGAAAAAGACTCAAACCTAATCAGAGAAAAAGGCGGAAGAAAGTCTGGTGGAATGCTCGAACTTTACAGGGCGGTTCAGCAGTCACCAATACTTTCTATTCCTAAGGCAGAAAAAATTATTAAATCCAGTGTTTCAAAGCCAACTCTG
>JANNCH010000125.1:0-6214 GCA_031386315.1 Pseudobdellovibrionaceae bacterium | reverse complement strand
CGCCCACCATGGCATCAATATGCCAATCATCCATTGAAAGAGGGTAGGCGCCTAAGGCTGTGATGGCGTCCACAAGCAAAAGAGTTTCAGGGAATGCTTTCACAAGCGCACCCAATCTTTGAATATCATGAAAAGTCGCTGTACTTGTTTCGCAGGCTTGGCAAAGAACAGCGCGCGTATCAGGATTTTTTTCGAGCAAAGCTTGGACATCCGAAATTTTTACGGCTTCACCCCAGGCCACATTTATTGTTGTAACCTGTGCTCCATAGGTTTCGGACATCTGGGCCCAGCGCTCGCCAAATTTGCCTGAAACAATAGCGATAACTTTATCGCCAGGTGAAAGAGTGTTCACTAGAAGGGCTTCCATGCCGCCCGAACCTGTGGATGAGAGCAGAAAGACATCTTCTTGGGTTTGAAAGATCTTTTTAATTCCGCTGAGAACGCGGGCTAAAATTTTATCAAATTCTGGGGTGCGGTGGTGAATCATTGGAAGCGCTAGAATTTTACGCACTTCTGGGTGCAAATTTACGGGGCCCGGTGCCAATAAAATATACGAGTTCTGAGAATCCATGCGTTCTTCCTTGATATATCAATTATTTTATACTCAACTTGCAGAGTGGAAGCAATGAAAGTCTCGACTCGCAAACCAATGATTATTTTTTTAGCGGCGCTCATGCCTGTTTTGCTATCAGGCTGTGCTTCTTATCATATGGGCAGTGTGGGGCGCAGCATTCCTGGCGGCTATAAGCAAATCTCTGTTCCTGTATTTAAAAATAAATCTATGGAAACCGGTATCGAAGTTGCATTTTCAAATTCATTGATCCAAGAGTTTCAACGTTCAAAAATTGTAAAAATCGTTGATAAAAATCTTTCGGAAGTTTTAGTCGAAGGAAAAATTGATAGCGTTGAGTATCAACCCGAGTCGCGCAAAGCTTCGGGTGAGGCCTCTGCTCCTTTCTTGCCAAATGGAACAGTGATCGCAACTCAGTATCGTATTCTTGTTCATGCAACGGTGCGAATTATTCGTCAGGCCGATGGAATGGAATTATGGACGGGCGCATTTGTTGGAGAGCGTACTTATGCAGCACCTCAGGTGACGCTCGCCGGTGTGAACTCGGTGAATCCCCTTTACAATCTTTCTGCGCGCAGGCAAAATATTGACGTCATGGCCAGCGATATGATGGCTGAAGCCCATGACCGTATGACGGAAAATTTTTAATGGCACTTATTGATGCACAAAAATTCTACAAAGATCTCGAAAAAGGAAAATTGGCACCGCTGTACTTTCTTTTTGGTGAAGAACCTTATCTTCTGAATCAAAGCACGGAACGTTTTAAACATGCTGTCCTGAGTGAAGGCGCCATGGATTTTAATTTCACTGTTTTTTATGCAAGTGATGCGGACATCTCAAATATCCGCGATGCGGTTGAAACTTTACCCATGATGGCGCCTCGTCGTTTGGTCATTGTTAAAGAAGCACAAGAGCTCTCAGATAAAGAGTGGCAAGAAATTGACACTTTGATCGAAACCCCTGTGGACAGCACAGTTTTTGTTTTGCTAGCCAGCCGTGTAGATAAACGTAAAAAACAAATCCGTGCTTTGCTTGAAAAAGCAGAATGCGTTGAGTTCAAAAAGCCTTTCGATAATCAAATCCCACAGTGGATTAATTATATCGCAGATTCTTTAGGTCTAAAGGTTTCAAATGATGCCATTCATTTATTGCATAAACTTGTAGGTCATCATCTCACTGAAATCGAATCTGAGCTGAAAAAGCTAGGTGATTTTGTTGGTGGTGCACGTCGTATTGAAGTCAGCGATGTGGCCCAGGTAGTTTCTCGCTCACGTGAAGAAAATGTTTTTGATTTTACCCGTGCCGTCGGTGAAAACGACCGTGTGAAAGCTCTTGAGCATCTTGTGCACTTGATCGATCAAGGCCAAAACGAAGTCGGCATTGTTAGCTTAGTGGCACGCCATGTGCGTTTGCTTTTAACAATTAAAAAAGGCATTGAAGAGGGTTTGCACGGTGCAAAACTTGCGCACTATGCGCAGATCCCATCTTATTTTTTAGAAAGTTATTTAGATCAAGCTCGTATGTGGACGAGTAAACGCCTAGAGCATACCTTGGTTATTTTGTGCGACACAGATAAGGCCCTCAAGTCTTCCCCCTTGTCTTCACATATCTGGCTCGAGAACATGGTTCTTAAAGCCTGTCACAATAGCAAAAGCCCCGCACTGAACTAAAATGAACGCATGATTAAATTCAAAGCCCACAGAGGAATGTTCGAAAAAAATAAGTGTATAATGCCAGACATCCAGACCTACAGCTAGCTAGAAAAGTGTGGACTCTCGTTAAGTCGAGGGGGACATTTGCCGATAAGATAGCATGACCAATGACTCTCGATTTGAAGACAAATACAAAACCCGTCGTAAGTTTCCTCGTCGTGAAATGCACCGCTTGGTCGGTATTTTATGCCGAGGTAAGTATTTGATGTTTTCGTCGGTAGAAATCGGCGAGGGCGGAATGTCGATCCAATCGAAGTATGTCTTGGATAAAACCAGCCCTATTGTGGTGACATTTCAAATCCCGGGCTCGGGTTTTGTGTCATTGCAGGCTGAAGTGCGCAGCACGCAAAAAAAAGACTCCGAAAGTTTTGTTACTCACGGAGTCATCTTTAAGAACATTCAATTTAGTCACAAACGTTTGATTCGTTCGTATGTTTCGGATCGAAATCGCGTCTAAAAACGCATACAACGAGCAGAAATATCTTAAACGAAATGGCTTTTAAAACTATTTACCTAAAGCAGCGCTTACGCGAGCTGAAAGGCGACCGATTTTGCGAGAAGCCGTTTCTTTTTTGAAAACGCCTTTTTGAGCAGCTTTAGCTACGTTAGAGATGAAAGCTTTTAAAAGCTCAGGTACATCTTTTACGTTTTTAGCTTCAATTGCTTTAACCAAGTTTTTTTCGTGAGTTTTAACCGTGCTTTTGCGACGGCTGTTAACACCGGCTTTTTTAACGGACTGACGGGCTCTTTTTGCTGCGGACTTATGATTTGCCAAGGAAAAACCTCCAGAGTATTCTTCTCTTCTAAAACGAATCTACAAATGAATGAATGGGAATAACATAGGGTGTCTCGGGACGCAAGCGGATTAAAATCTAAAGCCTTTATAATATCACTGGGTACTTTGACTAGTCGCATGCTAGGTCTTTTACGGGATATGGCAATGGCTGCGCTTTTTGATCGCCATATAACTGACGCTTGGACTGTCGCCTTTCGAATACCTAACCTGTTTCGCCGGCTTTTCGGCGAAGGCTCGCTTTCTGTGAGCTTTATACCGCTTTTTATCGATCTTCAGCACCAGGATAGTTCTGAAAAAAGAGCTCGCAACCTGATGAATGGCTTTTACGCCCTGATGCTGCTATTTTTGTCCATCATGACTATTTGGGGTCTGCTGTTCATGGACCCACTCTTAAAATTTTTATTGGATCCGGCCTATATCAAAGATGGAGCTAAATTCGCGCTTACCCTTAAAATGGCGCAGATCATGTTCGGCTTTGTGTTCTTTGTTGTGAGTTTTTCGTACTTTACCGGTATTTTACAAGCCCTCGGAGAGTTTCGTTGGCCTGCTCTTGCGCCTGCGATCTTTAATGTTGTCATTCTGGTTTTCACATTTCTACCCATGGGGTGGTTTCCACAGAGGGGGGAAAATCTGGCATGGGGTGTCCTCGTCGGTGGGCTTTTGCAATCGCTGGTTCTAATTCCAGTTTTGCAAAATAAAAAATTCTTTCCCAAAGTACTCTGGCAAGGTTTGACCAAGGATTTGCATCTGTTGTTGGTTCGTATGTTACCCGGAATTTTGGGGATGGGGTTGGTGCAGCTTTTGACTTTGATCAACCTTTCATTTGCCAGTGGCATGGGAGATGGGGTTGTTTCTGCCATTTACTGGGCAGATCGTTTGCTTGAGCTGCCGTTGTCATTGGTGGCTGTTAGTTTGAGTGCAGCCCTGCTACCGCAGCTATCAACGTTGTGGAGCCGTGGCGAGCGCCAAGCTTTGCATGAACTTGAGAGCCGTCAGCTAATCTTAAATGGTTTCTGGGCCGTGCCTTGCTCATTTGGGCTTTATTTTTTAACAAATCCTATTGTGGATGTTTTGTTTTTTCGTGGCGAGTTCACCGAGCAGGATTTGCTGCGCACGACTGAGGTTTTAAGAATTTATGCATTATCTTTGATAGTGCTAAGCGTGACCCGCATCCTGTCGACCATACTTTACGCGAGCCACCGAGTCATGGAGGCGTCGATTTGTGCGGTCTTAGCGTTGCTTTTACATCTATGGATGGCGCCGGGATGGATTGATCGTGCCGGTCTTCAAGGTTTGATGTGGTCCACTTTGATTTCATTATCGGTTAATTTGCTTTTAGTTGTTGCGGTAATCGCTAATTCAATGGGTTTACCCCATTGGAAAAAAGTGCTTTTGAAGCACTTGCAGTTTTCATTTTTAAGTTTTGGTATTGTGCTAAGTGCTTTTTGGTTTGAAACACTGAAGAACATCACGGGATCTGCAACGTTGGGGCTTGCTTTGGCTATGGGGCTGGGGGGCGGCTTTTATTTTTTCTTTGGACATTTATTCAATGTCCACGAAATGTTTGATCTTAAAAAATATTTAACTCATAAAAAATAAGCTACTGACAGCTCCAAAGGCCATCGTTTTTTGTGGGCTTTAATTTATCACTACAACAAATCAAAGATGTATTCTTAGTTCGCCCAATGGGATTGCGCACGCTGAGTTTACCCGGCTTTATGTTGCTGACCTCTTCCATGCGACGGGTGGCAATCTGCAAAAAGAAACTGTCAGAGGTTCGATTGGTAGGGTTGTAGGTGGCAAACTTTAGACTGCTGTCTCCAGACGAGCTCGTTTGTACTTGGTATTTCACTGGATAAGTTTGATCCTGCAGTGTGGTGTCTGAAGCGAGAAGTTTCGCATTCTTAAACTCTACGGTAGAGGCTTCGTCTGTTAATTTTTGGAAGCCTACCTCGAAAGCCGTGTTGGCTTCATCTGCGCAGATGTGCGTTGTTTCTAATATGTTAGTTGGCACCCGTGCATTCTTGAGTATGGCTGGCGAATCTTTAGAAATTTTTTGATTTGCTGGTGGATTAGATGCACAGCCGACGAATAAAGAGCCTGCTATAAACCAGATGGCCAAAATTTTTTGTATCATGAGAGCTCCTTAAGATGAGCTCCTCTATCGGAAAAAACTCATTTGAGCTTTACGCTGTCTCGAAATGGGACTTTGTATGTCGAATTCAAAAAAAAGGAAGGCCCATGAGGTCTTCCCTTTTTGCTTCTATAGAAAAAAGACCTATTTGCCAGCAAGGGCAGAGTAGCTGTCATAGATTTTTTGTTGTCTATCAACTTCTTTATTCCAACGAGCAACTTCACCTTGGTAACCCTTTTGTTTGTTTTTCCACTGAGCTTCGTCAGAAGCGACTGCTTTTACTATTTGTGCAACATCTTGCTGTTGTTCTTTCAATATTTGAGCACGACTAGTCCAAACTTTTTTCTCTTCTTGCAGCTGAGTGATTTGTAATTGGTAATCACTTACGTTGGCTTCGCGTTTTTTCTGATTGTCGCGCATTTTAGCGATGGCGGCCTCAAGTTCGGCAATCTTTTTCTCTTCACCAGCAGATTTGGCTTTTTCGTCAGCCATCAACTGGTTTAATTCTTTTTCTTGAGCATCAACTTTAGAAACGGATTTGTTATTGGTTTCAACCTGTGAAGCTACGCTACGCTGTTGTTCAACAGCTTTTGCTTTGGCCTTAGAAACTTCAGTAATATTTTCATCCACTATAGAAAGATTCTTCTTATACTCAGTCAAATTAGCTTTCGTATTATCAAGATTCAAACTAATAGTATTCAAGCCCTCTTTAGCCGAAGCCTGAGCAAAAGCACCCTGACTAACAACAAAACCACCAAAAAAAACAACCCCAGCGACCAAAGCCTTCATTGAACCCATTGATTTCTTCATCCCTATTTCCTTTTCCATAAGTAAAATTCTAAAAAGTTAAAAATCTAATCTTAAAAAAATCCCAAAAAAACAAACTGCATAATCCTAACAGTTCTTCGAGTCCGCAGAGGGGGCCTTGTGCTTTATCCCCTTCGTAGCGAGTTCCGCAGCAGCCACGCTCCCAAAGGGAGCGGCGTCCGCGAGGACTGTCC
>JANNCH010000127.1:0-1550 GCA_031386315.1 Pseudobdellovibrionaceae bacterium | reverse complement strand
CGGCTCCGATTTGATTTGTTCAGGCTTTGGGTCAATCGCTGCCTATGATAATTCCTTTAATCCTTCGCTGTTTAATGCGGAAGAGATGGAAGATTACTTGGTTTTGCAGCGCGATTTTGAAGCGGACGGTGGGTTGACACCCTTGGCCGAAAACCGCGCCCTCGATCTGCGTCAACGTGCAGTCGATGCCATTTCAGCAGTGTTTGAAGACCTTGGTTTGGCAAAGCCCACCGCCGATATGAAGGCATCTGTGATCGTGGCGTCCGGTTCGGCACAAACGCAAAGCTTCACCCCCGGTTCGGTTGGCCCCATTTCTGATGGCATCAAAGATCGGGGTATCACGGTGATAGACGTGATCAAATCACTTGCAAATCGCGGCTTTACAGACGAGGCGGAAAATCTGCTTTCCGTGGTGAAACTGCGGGTTTCGGGCGATTATTTGCAAACCTCTGCCATGGTGCGGGGCGGGCGTGTGATCTCCGCCATCAATGACGCCAATACCTATGACGGGCCTGGAAGCAGCTACCAGATGACCGATACGCGCCGCGACGAAATCAACAATATTCGCGATGTTCTGGACCAGACAGAGGTACTTCGATCGGAAGCACAATTTGAAGCAGGCGAGGCTGGCCGAATAGCCTATTCACAAAAAGGCGGGGCAGAAATTGGGGTTCGCCGTGATGAAGTGGTTATCGGAATAAGCCCGGCCTTTGGCCTTCGACTGTTTCAAACGACTGCCGGTCACCGGTTGTCTGATGTGCTGCGTGTGATGATTGATAGTATCGCTGAACGCGGATTGCGGACCCGGGTTGTGCGGCTGCGGCATACGGCTGATACGTCATTTCTAGGCCTATCCGCTGCGCGCCTTTCTGGTTCTGGCATTGGCATTGGCATACAGGCCAAAGGCACAGCCGTTATTCATTCCTCGCAGCGGCTCCCACATAATAATCTTGAATTGTTCTCGAATGCACCGATCACCAAGTTGGACCATTACGCAGCACTTGGCCGCAATGCCGCCGCCTATGCTATGGGTGAGGCCCCCGAACCGGTAATGGTCCCAACAAATGGGCAGGCAATGGGATCACGCTACCACGCCAAGGTCGCAATGATTTACGCCATTGAAACTGCGATGATCGAAGACGGGGCTGAACCGCTGGAAATTGATCTGCGCTTTTTGGCAAATTCAGGGGTGCGGATATGAAAAAGCTGACTGTGGCTGACTATCCCTTGGCTGAAACTCAGGCGGCTGACCTGCGCGGCAAGCGTGGCATCGCATTGGCCGATATTACCCTTGCGTCTGTAATGGCAGGCGAGATTACCATGGAGGATTTGCAGATCACCCCCAAAGCGCTGTTAGATCAGGCGGAAATCTCACGCGATGCGGGCCGCACGACATTGGCATCGAATTTTGCGCGCGCGGCGGAATTGGTGAATGTTCCACAAGATATCATCATGTCCACCTACGAGCTGCTGCGTCCCGGACGGGCGAAAACCAAACAAGAAGTGCTGGAACAGGCAGATTTGTTTCGCACGGTCTACAAGGCACCCGC
>JANNCH010000112.1:0-7236 GCA_031386315.1 Pseudobdellovibrionaceae bacterium | reverse complement strand
AAGTTACATTTTTAAAATCTGTAAGTTCTCCGCGTGCAACGATCTCTGAATCATTCAGGTGAGCACCCATCTGTATGACCTTGAGCGATTGGCGTGTTAAATACAAATGAGCATCAAACGAACCTGTTAAATTGTTGAGACCCCCCAGCTGCCCTGTCAGTTCGGGCAGCTCAGTTTTGAGCGTCAGGTTCTTACCCATATTGGTGATTAAGAAGCCGCCATTTTTTAGTTGTAACTTTAGTTTTTGTTTTTCAGAGGTAAGGCCCAGCGAGAGATTTTGAGCAAAGATTCGATCTAGCGGGATTTTTTCAGTGATTGCAAAAAGACTATCTAATGGCAATGGCTTTGCTTTGCTATCCTCCTCAAGTAGTGGATCCAAGTCAATGTTCAGTGACGGAGAGTCAATAACGACTGCGGATAGCTGCAGTCTGCCCGCTAGTAATTGGAACATGTCTAAATGAACACGAACGGATTTAGCTGTGATGGGCGAGACTGCCTTAGCTAGATCACCTTTCAAAATTACAGTGACGCCTTCTAATGCTGCAGAAGGTTTGAATAAATAAATATTCATCTTGTCGGCACGAATGTGAAGTGGAAGGTTTTTTTCAGAGTAGTTTTGCAATTCGGTGAGGCCCCAAACTTCGAGGTTCGGAATAATATAATAGCGCAAGCCTGCGGTGATTGCTAAAAATATGACTAGTGGTGTAAGTAAGATCCAGAAGGCTCTCTTCATTGGCCTCTCCACACATTGAGGATCGAAGGGGCCGCGCGGTACTGTGGGTTAGAGCTCAAAAGACTTTCTAAAATTTCGATGGCTGTATGCTTTTGTCCGATGCCCCACATAGCTTGTGCTCGCAAGTAGGCAGTTGCAAAAAAAGTATCAGCATTATTTGCATATAGTAATTCTATGCGCGGTAGATATTGCAACAACTCTAAATAGCGACGTGCCTTTAAGAGTAAATCAAGTTGCAACCAGTTCGCGCCATCACTTTCGGGCGCTAGCTCAAGCAATGCCAAGGCCTCATCATAGCGTTCAAGCATGGACATTGCGATAGCGGCGTCGTATGAAAGATCTGTGTCAACTTCGCATTCATTGATAAGAGTTGTAAAAACAACGTCAAAAGCATGCTGCATCTCTGGACTGAGTGGACTTTCTTCAATAACAGTATGGGGTCTGGCATGGTGTGCTCGACGTGATAATATTTCAAGAGCATAACGCTGTTGATGTTCTTTCATCTCGTTTTGTACGTCTTTATCGCCTGGGTAGAGCTTTTGTAAAAGTCTCAGCAATTCTTTTTCTTGCTCGTACAGCTGCTGTGTTCGCAGTGTCACAAGTTGGTCGAGATAATTTTTTTTATTTTTAAAATAATCTTTGTGCAGACGGTATTTGCGATCTTGGCGCCATTCATTGGATTCTGGTATTATAGAATTCAAAGCCTCAGATCGACTGACGCTGTCTTTTGCATTGCACTCAAGAATGCCTTCACGTAGAGCCTCTAAAGATTTCTCGTCTAAATCCGGGTGCGTCTTGACGAGGGCTTCAGCAAAATAAGGCCACGGGATTTCGAATGCTTCTTTGTCGATGTGTCGAAGAACAAAATCATTGAGCGTTGAATAAAATCCGCAATGCCAAAGAAAGCGGGCAAGGGCTTCGATATTTTCTTTGGTTAGATTTTCATCAGAGGACTCGAGACTCTGGATAAGTTTGTCGGCGGCAAGGCCAGCATCGGTATACTCTTTCAAAAGAGCATGAATTTCGAGCTCGATGTATGCCGACAAAAAAGGCCTCCGCAAAGCGTGATTCTTACCTTCGATTTCTAGCTTTGTTGCAACTACCGCGACGTACTTTTAGTACGCCTTCGGCGGCTGCGCCTTGTAGAAATCCAAGGTAAGAATCACTTAATGAACGTTCATCCTTATTTTGCGATAAAAATGAGTCCTTGCGGAGACTTAATACGATGCGTTATGTTAAATTGGACTACTTCAAATTCACGCGTTCAACGTAGTCGCCGTTCTCGGTCGTAATACGCAAAACATCGCCTTCGTTAATGTGCAAAGGCACGTTCACGACTAGACCTGTTTCCATGGTCGCGGGCTTGGTCGCGCCAGAAACGCGGTCGCCTTTGATGCCTGGATCAGACTTTGCAACTTTCAAGTTCACTGCATTTGGAACATCCACTGCAACGGCCTTGTCGTTGTAAAACAAGATCACAACTTTCAAATTTTCTGTGAGGTAATACTTTGATTCGCCCAAATCCTCTTCGTTCATAACAATTTGTTCGTAGTTTTCTTGAGACATGAAATTGTAACCGCTGTCGTCTTTGTACAAGAAATTCATCTCTTTATTTTCGACATTAGGCACTTCAAATTTTTCACCAGACTTGATCGTAATCTCAAGATTTTGACCTGTGAGCATATTGCGTAATTTAGTGCGCGTGAATTGATTGCCTTTACCTGGTTTAACGTGTTGGAAATCAACGATCACATAGGGTTTACCCTCGACCATAATTTTCAAATTTTTTCTAAAATCAGCCGTTTCGTACATGAATAGTCCTTTCGTACCGAAATAACGAACAGCCAACTTAACTGAGCCCCTGTGGGTCGGTCAAGAAGGTGATTGTGGTTGAGGGCGGCTGAGAACAAGTGTACTGCCACTCCATTTTCGACCGAGTCTGGGGAGTCTGCACTAGCAAGTGGCTCAAACGGCAGTTCTGAGAGGGCACTCTCAGAACTCTTAAAAAATTGAGAGCGCTTTTAAGAGTGTATTGTGGTCTGGCGGCCACAATGGCTGCCAGAAAGGCTAGCTCATGGATGGCCACACTGTCGAATTATCCAGAGAGCTGCTGTAAAACGATATAGGTTGACACTAAACGCGACTAGTCATCTCGCGGTACGAATCGATATTTTCTAGAACCCGATTCAGAGTCCGAAGATTGCGCTCGCGTTGCATTTTCTTGCGATGAATGCCGGTCGTGCCTTCGGGGCGCAGCGGGGAGGCTGCATCAGGGTCGTGATTGGTACGTATCTGCAGAGACTTCATGCGACGTTGAATTTCAACATGCTCGCCAAACTCTATAATTGTGTCTTTCAAAAGAAGGTGCGCTTTTTCTAAATCATTGCGCACAATAAAAGCATCAATCAAAGACAGCATTCTTTCTAAAGCCCGCGGAGAGGATTCACTAGCCATATTCTTTGCTGTTTCGGAAGAGTCTTTTGTGACACCTGCTGCTGGATGGATGCGACTCATTTGTACATTTTGAAGTTTTGTCATTTCAAAAACTTCATCGTCATAATCATCGGCAGTGAGGCTTTCCAATTTGCTCACGGCATTTTGAGCCACTTTGCTATTGGGATTTAAAAACAAAACCATTTTATAGGCTTTGAGCGATTCTTTGGGCTGTTTGTTGGCTAAATATACTTCAGCCATCAGCTGGTGGGCTAAAATATTTTCGGGCGCTAATTGTGCTGCTTTTTTCAGCGGAGCAAGGGCTTCTTGAAAATTACCAAGATCACGCATGATCTTTGCGAAAGTGACCAAGCCACCGACAAAATTAGGGTGACGCCACATCCCATTACGGACAACGGTTTCAGCCTCTTTGTACATATGCATTTCACGGTAAGCCTCGGCCAATGTGGCAAATACCTGCGAGTTTGGATCTTTTTGCAGAGCAATCTGAAATTTTTCAATCGTGCCGATGTCAATTTTGGACATACAAAAACGATAACTTAGATTGATTGACTACGCAACCACTTCAGAATCAAATAGCCGTGAGGCACAAGGTGTAGCTGGAGTAGCCGTGAGGCACAAGGTGTAGCTGGAGTAAAATGAGCATGACGATTCTCGGGGTGGATCCCGGTTCACGCATCACCGGATTCGGTGCTGTGACATTTGAAAACGGTAAAATTACCCACATCAATCACGGTGTGATTATGCTAGATGGTATCGAATCTTTTCCGCTACGGATGCGAGAACTAGGTTTATCTTTTGCTGAGGTCATGCAAAAATATCGGCCGCAACATGTGGTGATCGAGAAAATTTTCTTAGGAAAAAATGTAGATAGCGCATTCAAGTTAGGACACGCACGCGGCGTGATCATGTACGAAGCCGGAAAGCTTTCGGCCGTAGTTTATGAGTACGCAACACGTTCGGTAAAAAAAGGAATCACTGGTAACGGTGGCGCCAGTAAAGAAGAAGTGCAGACTATTTTAAAGGCCATTTTAAAAGTGCCGACAATCAATCGTATTGATGCTTCTGATGCCTTGGCCATGGCCTGCTACCATGCTTACGAAATTAAAAAGAGAGCAGTTTTAGATCGCTCTTTAGAAATATGAGTGGATTATGATCGGTTATTTGCGCGGAAAAATTATCGAAGTACAAATGGACTCTGCCATTGTGGATGTGGCAGGCGTTGGCTATGAAATTTTAGCCTCTTCAAACACACTGAGTGATTTGTCTGCTTTGCTCGGTAAAGAGCTTATCGTTTGGATACACACCCATGTTCGTGAAGATGCTTTGCAACTGTTTGGTTTTCACGACAAGGCCGAGAAAAATTTATTTCTATCTTTATTAAAAGTGAACGGAGTGGGCCCTAAGATGGCCTTGAGTATTTTGTCGGGCGCCCGTTTAAGCGAAGTGCAAAATATGATCGAAGCAGGTAATGCCAAGGGCCTTTCGGGTTTGCCGAAGGTGGGTAAAAAAACGGCCGAACAAATTATTTTGACTCTCAAAGGCAAGCTTGTTTCTGCCAGTGATGCCCCATTATTTCAGAATCCTACCCAAACTCAAATCACTTCGGCTTTGCTCAATCTGGGATATAAATCACAGTTGGTAGATCAATTTGTTTCAACTTTGCCGAAAGATATTTCTATTGAAGACGGTGTTCGCAAAGCTCTGCAAACCTTGAGCGGAGGACTTTCATGAGTCGCATTTTAGAAGGTGATGTTGTTTCAGAGGGCGAAAAATCTTGGGAAAATGAACTGCGTCCACTCAGTTTCAATGAATTTCCGGGGCAAGAGCATGTAAAAGAAAAATTGAAGGTTTTTATTCAGGCCGCAAAAATGCGCGCTGAGCCCTTGGATCATATTTTGTTAAGTGGACCGCCGGGGTTGGGTAAAACGACACTGGCTCGTATCATCGCAGAAGATATGGGCGTTGAAATGAAGGCAACCTCTGCACCAGCCATTGATAAAAAAGGCGATCTCGCGGCTATATTGACTTCATTAAAGCCGAATTCGGTTTTATTCATCGATGAAATTCATCGTCTCAGTCGTCATGTGGAAGAATATCTGTACACGGCCATGGAAGATTACTACATCGATATCGTAACAGGTGATGGATTGGGTGCGCGCTCAATGAAATTTCAATTGGTTCCGTTTACTTTGATCGGTGCTACGACACGTGCAGGTTTGCTGAATCCACCCTTTCGCGATCGTTTTGGAATCGTCGAACGCTTACAATTTTATGACAAAGCTTCGTTGCAAAAAATTCTTATGCGCTCATCGAATATTTTAAAAGTTGAAACTGATGAAGACGGCGCCCTTGAAATTGCACGTCGCTCGCGCGGAACCCCACGTGTGGCCAATCGTTTGATCAAGCGTGTACGGGATTATGCGCAAGTCAAAGGCAATGGTATGATTGATAAAAAAATTGCTCAATATGCTTTGGATCAATTAGGCGTTGATAAGCACGGCCTGGATTTGATGGATCGAAAAATTTTACTTTTGATTCAAGAAAAATTTGCGGGTGGGCCTGTAGGGATTGATACAATAGCGGCTGCCTTGGCCGAAGAAAGCGATACACTCGAAGAAGTGTACGAACCATTTTTGATTCAAGAAGGGTTTTTGCAAAAAACGCCACGGGGTCGTGTGATCACTGAATTTGCAAAAAAAACCATTATGGATCAAATGGTTGATAACTTAGTTTAACGATGGGTTTTAATCATGGGCTCACATAATTTTAATGCGATGAAGGTGAATGTTCTGCGCGGGCAATTGGTGGAAAGCTTACACCATGTCATGGCTGTTGTTGTGAATGAAAAAGGTGAGTTGATCGAAAGCTATGGCGACTCGCAATTTCTAACCTTCCCTCGTTCAGCGATTAAAATGTTACAAGCTTTGCCGTTGATCGAATCTGGCGCAGCAGATCACTTTCATTTGACCGATAAAGAAATATGCATAGCTTGCAGTTCTCACCATGCAGAAAAAAAGCATACGGATGTGGTGCAGGCATGGCTCAGTAAAATTTCTTTGAACGAGAATGCCCTTGTATGTGGTGCGCAGAAGCCTGTGAACGAGCAAGCTGGACAAGAGTTGATCCGTTCGGGCCTTCCGGCAACGTCCATCATGAATAATTGCTCAGGCAAACACACCGGCTTTTTAAGTACCTGTTTGTATTTAGCTGATAGTACGCAAGGATACGAAAAATACAATCACCCCGAGCAAGTGCGTTTGCGCAAAGTATTGACTGAAACCATGCGTATAGATCATGAAAAACTTGCCTACGGGATCGATGGTTGCAGTATTGTGACCTATGCAACTCCACTGCAAAATATTGCCATTGGCCTTTCAGCACTTTTGAATCCTCAAGAAACTTCTGCAAGGCAAATCGCTGCAAAAAGAATTCTGAAAGCCGTCACTTCAGAACCAATTCTGCTTTCGGGTACGGGTGACTTTACAAGCGTTGTAAATGAAAAGACTCAAGGTCGCAGCATTGTAAAGATTGGCGCAGAAGGTGTCTTTGCAGGCCTTATTCCTGCAAAAGGAATCGCTTTTGCATTGAAAGCCGTAGACGGCGCCAAGCGTGCCGCCGAGTTCGCAACGACAGCGTTATTGCACAAGCACGGCGGATTGACAGAGCGTGAGTATGCAGACCTCAGTGCATTCACACAGCCCACTATTTCGAGTTGGAAGGGTGAGGTTGTAGGTTCTATCTCGCTATCTGTTTCATAGGGAAACACTAATTTCAGTTTTTGTTCTTCAATGTATTTGCGGAGATTTTTTTATAGCAGTGATTGGCATAATTCGATAAAACTGGCCCACTACATTGCTCTTAGAGTTGATAGTTGCTCAATTGCATACAGAGATTCGTGTTTCTAATGATTTTAATCTCAGCAATGACTGCACGTATATACAAAATTAGTCGATCAAATATAAATTATGATAAAGTGCGTACATCGCAATATGCGCAGACAATCGCTCAGGCTTTTTCGTGGTATTCCAGGTCCTTCTAAATAACCG
>JANNCH010000098.1:0-6404 GCA_031386315.1 Pseudobdellovibrionaceae bacterium | reverse complement strand
TGCTTCTTGATTAGAACCGATTTTCGGAGCGAAGCCACCTTCATCACCAACAGCTGTTGATAAACCTTTTTTAACCAAGATTTTTTTCAATGTGTGGAAGATCTCGGCGCCTGCACGCAAAGATTCTGCAAATGAATTGTTCACAGTGGGAACGATCATGAATTCTTGGATATCAACACCGTTGTTAGCGTGGGCTCCACCATTCATCAAATTCATCAATGGAACTGGTAAGCGGCATGCCTGTGATCCACCAATGTAGCGATACAGTGGTAAACCACAGTCTTGTGCGGCTGCGTGAGCCGCGGCCAAAGATATACCCAAGATCGCATTAGCACCTAGGCTTGATTTGTTTTCAGTGCCATCCACTTCGCGCAAAATTTTATCAATGTAAACTTGTTCAGTGACTTCAAGACCAATCACTTCAGGAGCTAATTTTTCGCGAACGTTATCAACGGCTTTAAAGACGCCTTTACCCATGTAACGATTTTTATCACCATCACGAAGCTCGCAGGCTTCATGGGCCCCAGTGGATGCACCTGATGGAACTGCGGCGCGACCAAGGCTGCCATCGGCAGTGCGTACTTCGACTTCAACAGTTGGGTTACCACGGCTATCTAAAATTTCACGGGATACAACACTCACGATCTCAGACATTAGGGCTTCCTTCTTTAGTTTTTGGCTTATTCATTTTTCTTAAAATTTCAATGCTCTCGTGAACTGTGCGCGGGTATTGGACTTTCACGAAATCCCAATCAACCCGGCGCATGGCCTCTTTCACCGCGGGTGTGGCTTTGCCTTGGGCTGCCAGCATGGTGATAAGTTGTTGTGCGCGCACCATATAGTCATGCAAGCGCGCCAAGTTTTGTCCCATGACATGGGATGGTGATTCAGTATCAAAACTTAGATGTGACAAAGTGCCTTCGCTTGGCAACATTGTCGGCGCAACGCTGGCACCCGATTGTTGTGCGACATTTTCTAAATTTCTTTTTTCTAAATCACGAATGCGCGATTCAAGATCACCGGTGTATTTTTGCAGATCTTCGCGGTCACGCTGGGTGCTCTGTAAATCATCGATCAAACTTTGAAACATCTCAGGGCTCATCTGACGACCCACAGATTGGGTGTCAAACATCGAGCTTTGCTCGGTAGACCAATTCAACTTAAGGTGAATATCGCTCCACTCACAACGAGCCAGTGGCTGCCCGATGTAAAGAGGCAAAGATTCAAAAGCTGCACGCAAATATGTTGAAACCAACGGATACTGTTCAGCAGGTAGTGGCAAATCAAAAGAAATGCTGCCTTCATCACGACGAAGATTATCAATCGGTGGCTTTGGTGAAATGAAGTATGAAAGAAATTGTTCAGGCTGATTAAAGATATCCTGTGGACGTGGCATCATCCGCAGAACACTATCGAGGACTCCCCACGAGCGAAGATCAGGCCCATCGTGACCTGCACGATCTAAAATATTTCCGTCATGTTTAAAAGAAATTTGCATCAGACTTTGTAGAAAGTCTTCCATTTCAGGGGCACTGACCCAATAGGATGGATCTCGCAAAAGTTCCACGGGGATATGAGTCTGCTCATAAAGCGGACTCATATCCTCACCTTGTTGCTCAAGGAGGTTTAAAACTGCGTTTGAAATTTTGCCGCTGAAATACACGGTCATGGTCTTAACGTAGTTTTAACCATGGGTCGAGAGAGATGCGGCCAGTCATAGAGTGTGAGTCCGACCTAATGTCAACAATGGGGGAACTCAAGACAACATAGGATCGAAATGCGAATTGATCGGCTGCGTTACAGGCTTCATGTCGAAACGCAACATTACCCATGTGAAAAACTTGTAAAGTCCTCGTCCGAAAATCTGAAGAGTCCTCGTCAACAAAACGGAACTCAACAGGAGACACAATGAAACCTAAATACAAAGGTTACAATTCGGCGAAATGACATCTTTCTGCAAAAAATACGGCTACATGGGGAACGCATCTCCGACTTAGTCCATGACACGAAGGCCCCAAGCACAAAGAATAAAATAATGAGATCAAAGTTAGCAATGTGACTTATCCATACTTCTGTTCAAGGATCTCGATATTATGTTTAAGCTCAATCTCGCGCTCACGTGCAAGTTTTCGTGCAATCTGTCGAGCGCACTTTCTTTCTTTCACACGGGCTCTATCACCAAAACGATTTAAACTCTCAAGCATGTGGCCAGCAACTTCTGCTAATGCCACATATAGGCTCGCATCTGACTTTTCAACTGTAATGCCATCATACCTTGCTCTTGAAATGTGAAGCTTGACCTTAAAAAAATCAGGACCCACGTGAGTAGGCGAATTTTCCATCTCTAAGGTGACTTGAATTTTACTAAATGCTAAGTCAGGAAATTTTTCAATTAAGGCTTCTACTCTTTCACGAACAGCGTCTCGAGCCATTTCTGACTTTTCTAAATTTTTAAATTTAATAAGCATCCTATTTTTCCCTTCTGTTGAGTGTGAAATTTTTTAAATTATCGTACAGTTATGACTTTCGCAAACTATGGGCTTTGAATCTAAGCAAGACAATTTGAGGTTTATCAAATTGTCAAAGATTGGCCTTTCAATCCAGGGCTGTGCCGTCAATAGACTTTGAACCTTACCCCAACAACTGAGTGCTTGGATCTTCGGAATTGTTTTAAATTCTGACTTCAAATTCTTAAGTTGATCCTGCGCAATAGGTAATTGAATCACCTCAGTTGCTTTAGAAGAGAGATAGCTCAAACCAGAAATTCCAGCCCAGATTGTGATACCACCTAAGGCAAATATACCAGTGATAACAACAACAGCAAATATTTGTAACTTTCGTTTTAAAATTGATTTTTCTTTTATCTTACTAAAGATTTCGTTAAATATTTTTTTCTTCATCCGAACCTCTCTTGAAGAACATCGCATTGTGCGCGTTCTTCTTTTTTGTCTAAAGATAAATCATCATCATTGAGCATTGCCAGAATCAGTCGTCCCTTTGGAATTTCATCTCGTTTAGCTATAACAACTTCTCCACCCTGACTTAAAACCATTTGTGCCAAATCATCTAAAACGTCATCATCCTCGTGATCGAGGTCGTAGGGATGCAATGCAATTCCACCAGATTTACGATCTATTTTTCCAAATACACTGAACTCGTCGGTTATCAGAAGCTTTCGCACCCGACCTTGAACAACTGCTTTTGAAATTTGAAATATATTTTTCTGCGCTCGGCCTTCATCTGAAGCTATTTTAAATTCGAGCAAGTTTTTTTCAAGAGCCGCCTGAGCATCCGCTTTCATGATTTTGCGAATTGCAGAGACTACCTCAGTCATATTTTTCTCGTCAAAAGAATTTGATACGGTCGTTTTAACTACATTTGAATATTTAAAGTTTCGATTCAAACTCGAAACTAACAAAACCTCGCCCGCCAAAAAAAGCTTTGGCTTTGTGTTTTTAGTGAGTTCATTTATCCAGTTGCCCAGCCAACTGAATGTCTCTTCCTCGATTGCTCGGCTTTTTCTAGAATCTTTTAAACTGAAATGGCCTTCCGCAGAGTATTTATTTTTCAATGACTCTGGGAACAGAATCGAGTCTATAATTCTAATTGAGCTTTGAGATCCCAAGTAAAGGTGAGCTGCTTTTTTATCGATACCCAAGAGCAAGAAATCGTGGTCCATTTGCAGCCACTTTAGCAATGGCTTTACATGAAAGGTCGTAGCAACTTGACAGGTTGGTTCTACTTCAACAGGAATGTTCAAAACTTGAAAAGAGTCCTGGTTTCGGAAGAGCCCAATATTACCCTTCATCTCTTTAAAAATTCGAACATCCAATAGTAGTGAATCAAGAGGTTCTAGAAATTCATTTCTTTCATCTTTTGAAGTGACTGGCTTAAGCCACTCATAGGATTGGCTAATCACATCTCGAAGCTGTGCTTTTAGGTCAATGAGATCTCCTCGGTTCACAAGGTAAGCCGTCAAATGAACCCCGTCAGCCGATTCAATAAGGGGCTTTAAAGTTGTCCTTTTATTTGTGAGCATAAATACTCCTTATGTAGGTAGTGACCGCATCATTGCATCACATGTACTACTTTACGGAATAAATGAAGATTGCTAAAATAGATAAATAGTCTTTTTAGTATCGCTAAATACTATACGACGAATGAGTCACGTAATTTCGAGGCAATGGTGTTCTCGATCTTTCTTTGCGCCGTTACTAGAAAAAGTTCTTCATAAACTCCCTGTAGCTGACCTATTTCTACAAGTTCGCCCCTTAAGACTTGCCCCGTAACTGTATGTGTAGCCGCTGGAATGATTCCTAATTCATTGATTGCCATTAGTTTTTTAACTGAAATATCTTGGCTTTCAGTAATAATATTCAATTCAATTTTATTTAATTTTGCCCAATGGTCGAGGTCCTGCCTCAGCCTGCTATCGTAAGTTGGAAGAATCATGGGCACGGTTGAAATTGATTTTGGAAATCCCTTTCGTAGACTTTTAAACTTTGGTGCAGCATAAAATCCAACGTTTTTCTTTGTAATAGATTTAGCATAAAGACCTTTTCCATCGGTCCCATTAGGTAAAAAGTTAGTCACCATAAGATCCATTCGGTGCGCAGTTAACTCTCGTATTAGTTCATCTGACTTGCCTTCAGATAATGTAATTTGACAGGGTGATATTCGGAAAGCATGCTTCACCAACTGTAAAATGATTTGCTTGGGAATGCTGTCTAGAGCGCCAAGGTGTAATGATGGCCTGAGAGGCTTAAGCCTATCGTGCAGTACTTCATACATCTCGGAACCCATCTTAAAGATGTTCTTCGAATAATCTAGAGCGACCTTACCTTGCTCGGTCAGAATCAATTTTTTGTGATATCTTTCAAAGAGCTGAACGCCGATAGAGTCTTCGAATTGCTTCAACTGCGCAGACAACGTTGGTTGGCCAAGTCGAAGTTTTTCGGCAGCTTTAGAAACTGTGCCCTCTTCAGCAATCGTCTTAAAGTAGAAAAGATGGTGGTAATTAATCCATTGATTCATAGTTAGGCTCTCCACGTTTTCATCATTGGTTGGCTCACGTTTAGTATCGCATATATCTATGCAAGTAAATATTATTATCGATTTGATTGATATTCAAAGATGTCCGATAAACTAACTACTTAACAATACTTACGAAAAAGTACATATGAAAACTAGCCGGATAGATTAAAATTGCTCTGCATCACTCAACTCTGCCTCACGCACCTGAAAAAAAGTTTTAAATAGAGAAGGATCAAAAAATGATACTATTCCCGTTCTACGATTACTGGTGGTTTTATGCAGGCTTTATAGCATTCGTGCTAGTTGTCTTGGCCCTTGACCTTGGCGTATTTCACAAAAAAGCTCATGAGGTCAGCTTTAAAGAAGCTTCAATTTGGACTTCCATTTGGATTGGATTAGCGCTCGTTTTTAATTACCTTTTCTATCTATATGCTCAGTACCGCTTTTCTACTCATGAGCGGTACTTATCAATACCGGGCTTCGACCCCGACGCTCAGGCAAAAACTACAGCCCTTGAATTTCTGACAGGATTTGTCATTGAAAAATCTTTGGCTATCGATAACATTTTTGTATTTGCAGTAGTATTTGCTTACTTTGGAATTCCTAAGATATATCAGCATCGAGTTCTTTTCTGGGGGATTTTAGGTGCCCTTGTATTTAGAGCAATCTTTATAGCTATGGGGTCCGTTCTTATGCAGTATCACTGGCTCGTCATTTTCTTCGGAGCTCTTCTGATCTTAACAGGAATGAAAATGTTCTTTGCAGGAACTAAGCCGCAAAACCTCGAAAACAATTTTATTATTAAACAAATTAAAAGAGTTTTTAGAGTTCACCCGCATGTTGAAGGACAGAGCTTCTTTTTTAAAAAAGATGGGCTTACTTATGTAACTCCACTTTTTTTAGCTCTTGTTTTTTTAGAGCTTAGTGACATTATTTTTGCAGTAGATTCTGTACCTGCAATTTTTGCCCTTACAAAAGAGCCCCTGATCGTTTTTACTTCGAACATTTTTGCTATTCTTGGCCTTCGTTCAATGTACTTCATGCTCGCAGGAGTTATGGATAAGTTCGCCTATATTAAGTACGGGCTCGCGTCAGTACTGGTATTCGTAGGTCTCAAGATGGTTTGGCTTAATGAAGCCTTCGGAGGAAAATTTCCGATCGGGTGGTCGCTTGGAATTATTGCCTTTTTAATCGGTAGCTCGATTGTGATATCAATTATCATAGATCGCAGGAAGCAAAAGCCTGCACTATCGAATTTTGATTTGAAATAGGTCAAAATACGAATTCAAGATCATTAAAAGCTAAAGGAAGAAGAGCTTACAAAAGTAGGCTCTTCTTTCACTAAGTAAGGCTACAAGCATATTGTGAAT
>JANNCH010000085.1:0-7149 GCA_031386315.1 Pseudobdellovibrionaceae bacterium | reverse complement strand
CTTTCATGAAAAAAGCAGTGGGCGATGAGTGGGGCAAAACTGTTTTCAAACACAAAGTATCTAATGATGCTCCGAAGCCATTCGGCTTTGTGGGTTGGAATCAACGTCGTGAACTATTCCAAGATAAGAATGTTCGTGTAGCATTGGCTCATTTAATGAACCGAGATGAAATGAACAAAAAATTCCGCTATGGAATGTCTGATCTTGCTAACGGCGCCATCTACATCCGCAGCGAATACAATCCAGGCAACAAAGCTATCAAATTTGATACGAAAGCGGCTCAAGGTCTGTTGGCAAAAGCCAGCTGGAAAGACACTGATAAAGATGGCGTTTTAGATAAACAAATCAACGGTAAAAAAGTTGATTTCAAATTTGCATTGATCCATGCCAATAAAGACAACGAAAAATATTGGACCATGTATAAAGAAGACCTCAAAAAAGCTGGTATTGATCTAGAGATCAAATACCTTGAGTGGAATTCATTCTTGAAGCTTTTGGATGAAGGTAACTTCGATGCTGTTGCAATGGCTTGGGGTGGCGGTTCAGTAGAACCAGATCCAAAGCAAATCTGGCATTCATCAAGTGCTGTTGCTGGTGGATCAAACTATGTTCACTTCAAAAACGCTGAAGTTGATAAATTGATCGAACAAGGTCGCCTTGAAATGGACAAAAAGAAACGTATCGCAACTTTGAAAAAAGCTTATGCAAAAATTGCTGAAGAAGCTCCGTACGTTTTTATGTTCAATGATAAATTCGACTTTTATGCGAACTCAGCTCGTATGGTTTCCCCTGGTGAAACATTCAAGTTTGATATCGGTAAAGACTTTTGGTGGGTTAAACCTTAACTACCTTAACTAGGGGCTGCGAGTTGTTTCTTTATCTCGTTCGACGCATATTTTTGCTGATCCCGACCTTTTTCGGGATCACACTTCTCACGTTTGTGATGATCAATTTGGCTCCTGGCAGCCCGGTTGAACAGAAACTTCAAGCCATTCGTTTCAGCGGAGCGAATGGTGGCGGCGGGGGCATGAGCTCTCGTGGTGACACTTCAGTGAATGCTGAAGTTGTTGAGGCCCTGAAAAAGCAATACGGTTTTGATAAGCCCCTTCATGAGCGCTACATCATCTGGCTTAAAAATCTTTCTCGTTTAGATTTCGGTCGCAGCTTTACATATGAAGAGCCCGTGACAGACGTGATTATGAGTAAGTTCCCAGTATCCTTATCGTTCGGTATTACTTCTTTGATTTTGACCTATTTGATTTGCATTCCTTTAGGCATTCGTAAGGCCACCAAAGCGGGTGGTTTTTTCGATAAAGCCTCAAGTATATTTTTGAATTTTACTTATTCAATACCGCCGCTTGTGTTGGGAATATTTTTGATTGTTTACTTAGGTGGAAAATTAAATATGTTTCCACTCGGGGGCTTTCAATCAGATGACTACGATACCTTTACAATGGCCGGCAAATTTGCCGATCGTGTATACCATTTGGTATTGCCTTTGCTCTGCTACATTATCGGTGGCTTTGCTTCACTGACGGCATTGATGAGAAACTCAATGTTGGATGTGATTCAGTCCGATTTTGTTCGCACTGCGCGTGCTAAGGGTGTGTCTGAAAATGTTGTTATATACAAACACGCCATGAGAAACGCCTTGATCCCGATTGCTACTGGTTTGGGAAGCTTTTTTGGTGTGTTCCTGGCGGGCTCGTTAATTATTGAAACCATGTTTAACTTAGATGGTATTGGTCAGCTGGGCTATCAGTCTGTACTTTCTCGTGATTACAATGTGATCATGGGTCTGACTTTCTTGTCTTCTGTGCTGTTGATGTTCGGACGTATTTTCAGTGATGTTATTTATGTTCTCATTGACCCAAGGATTGATTTCAAATGATGGATCCCGTTGAGAAGTACTTTATTCGTAATGACCTGACATTAAAGCGCTACAAGCGTTTCAAACGTGATCGCACGGCTATGATTTCGGTTTTTATCCTTGGTATTTTGGTTGTCATGAGTATGACGGCTGAGTTCTGGGCCAATAATAAACCCCACATCATGATGTATCAGGGCAAAATTTATACTCCGCTATTTGTGGATTATCATCCAACCGTTTTTGGTCGTGATGACATCTATGTGATGGACTATCGCCAGCTAGAAATGGGTAAAGACGACTGGGAAGTTTGGCCCATCGTTCAATGGGACCCGTACGAGAGCAATATAAACGTGGACACTTACCCGGCGCCACCGACCAAGCAAAATTGGTTCGGTACAGATGACCGTGGACGTGATGTTCTGACTCGATTGCTTTATGGTCTTCGCTATACACTTTTGTTTGCCGCGGGCCTGTGGCTGACAACTTACTTTGTGGGTTGTCTGATCGGTGCCTTCATGGGTTATGTGGGTGGTAAGACGGACTTATTTGGTCAGCGAATTGTTGAGATCATTGAAAGTATGCCCGTACTTTTGATTTTGATTACGATCATTTCGATTTTTACCCCGAATCTACCTCTGCTGATTATATTCTTTATGCTTTTTGGATGGACTTCAATTTCTGCTTATATGCGCGCGCAGTTTTTATCATTGCGTAAGCGTGAATACGTTGAGGCCGCGCGTGCGATCGGCGCCAGTCACTGGCGTATTATTTCTAAGCACATCTTTCCGAATGGATTGACTCCGATCGTGACATTTTCACCCTTTGAAATCGCTGCTGCGGTATCGACACTGTCATTTATCGACTACCTAGGTTTGGGGCTTCGTCCGCCGACGCCGAGCTGGGGTGAGTTGCTAAATCAGGCTCAGAAATGGTTTACCATTGCCGAGTGGTTAGTTTGGGCACCTTCTGGGATGCTGCTGCTGACTCTGACCTTGCTAATTAATATCGGCTTGGCTGTTAGGGATGCCTTCGATTCTAAATCAACGCTGTAGGCACCAACGAGCGAGTCGTAAGGCTCTATCGCAACAGCAACCCCATCACTTTGCCTAGGGCATCAAAAGCCACCGAGAAAAGGTGGCCTTTGTTTTTTGAATCTACGAACCTGATAGCAAGCTGTGTTTTTAATATATCCACAGTAATTATGGCCAGGGTTTTAAGATATAATTGGATAGCACATTTTTTTTGTGCTCTTCTGTATGCATAGCAATCTATTGTCAGTTCGCCAGCCAGTTTACCATGGGGAAAAAATGAAGTTTGTCTTAGCACTTTTGCTTAGTATTGTTTTGTTAACCGCCTGTTCGGATCGGGATTTAAGCACACGTATTTTAAAACCTGGTGGCACTGGGAGCCCTGGTGGCGGTGAAAAGCCGACTTATAGCGGTAAAGTTGCGAACTTCAATGGCACATGGGCGGGCAAGGGTTCGGCCAGCTTTAAGGCGCAAAAATACGAAAATTTAGAGTTTCGATTGATGATTTCTGAAATCCCCATGCGTCTGACGTTGAAGCTAGATATGGTTTCTAACGGTAGCCAATTTTTTGCTATGGAGCTCGGGGCCTTTAGCATCGTCGATAATACTTTGCGCGATCCAAAATCAAAATCAAATGTGGGCAGTATTGGCGCCATGGGTTTCATAACGACAGGTTCAAAAATTGTCGAGATTGAAGCGAAAGTGGATAAAAGCAAAGTGATGATCGTCAGCGGATTTTACGTTGGTGATGGCGGAAAATTAGAATTTTCTGGCGAAGTGAAGAATTCGCAATTCTAGTTTTTAAAAGATCAGTCATTTAGAATTTTTCTATAATCAGTGGATAAGCTGATTCGACTGGATCTTTGCAATTCCGATTTCGTCGAAGCTCAGGTGTTTTAATTTAACCAATGGCTCAAACGGCAGTCCCACCAGAGTACTGGTGTGACTCAATAAAAATTATAAGCGAGTTTAAGGATGTATTTTGGTCAGATGGCCACGATGGCCATCTGAAAGACGTTCTCACGGATGGCCATGCTATCTAATTATGCAAATCTCTGTTGTAAAAACAAAAAGCCGGATTTAACTCCGGCTTTTTTATGATCAAAACAAAATGTCTTCAAATCTCTGACTATTCAGCATCTTCTAGATAAGTATAACCAGACAATCCCTCTTCATAGTGTTTCACTAGTAGACGTGCTTCTTGTTTAGTGATAGTGCCACGTTGAATGCTTTCTTCAGTTGCTTGACGTACGCTATCCACCATCTCTGCGCGGCCATACTGAACGTATGATAATACTTCAGTCACTGTGTCACCCGGAACGTAATGATCGATCGTATAGCCCGCTTCGTGCAATGAAATATGCACGGCATCGGTATCACCGAATAGATTATGCAGATCACCAAGGATTTCTTGGTAAGCACCTGTCATGAAAACACCAAGATAGTATTGCTCGCCTTCGCGATAATCGTGAACTTTGATGGTTTCTTTGGGCTCGCCAGATTCAGTGTCGATAAACTTTTCGATCACACCGTCAGAATCACAAGTTAAATCAGCGAGCGTTGCTGTGCGAGAGGGTTCTTCTTTCAAGCGGTGGATTGGCATCACTGGAAACAACTGACCAACGGCCCAAGAATCTGGCACTGATTGGAAAACCGAGAAGTTGCAATAATAGGTATCGCAAAGTTCTTTCGATAAAACAGTTAAAATGTCTTCGGTATCGGGTTCTGATTTTGCGAGTGTCACCATTTTTGTAGCAATCGCAAAATACATGCTTTCACACCATGCACGTTGTTCAAGCGTTAGTACGCCGTATGTGAAGGCTTGCAATGTTTCTTGCTTCGCTTGAGTCAAATCATTGAAGCACTCGTTCAAATTATCTTTATTCAATTTTTCATGAATATACTGCATGTCTTGAATCAAGCTTGGATCTGTCTTAGCAGCAGGTCGGGGCGGGGCATGTTGATGCAAGTTATTGATGCCCATAACATTGAAAACTAAAATCGAGTGATGGGCCACCAAGAAGCGACCCGATTCAGTGACTATATCTGGATGTGGAACATTTTTTTCATCACACATTGTCTGCAATACAGAGACAATGTCATTGGCGTATTCTTGTTCGCTGTAATTCACAGAACTGTCCGAGTGACCAGTGCCATCGTAATCAACGCCCAAGCCGCCACCCACATCGATATACTTCAATCCTGCGCCCATTTTATAAAGCTCAGTATAAAAACGAACGCCTTCTTTGAGTGAAGACTTAATGCTTTGGATAGAAGGGACTTGTGAACCAATGTGATAATGCATCAGCTCAAGGCAATCCAGCATGCCTTCTTTTTTCAGAAGTTCTACACCTTCAACGATTTCAACAGCTGTTAAGCCGAATTTAGAGCGAGCTCCTGATGAGTCCACCCATTTGCCAGCACCCTGTGTGTTTAATTTTGCACGAAAGCCGATTTTTGGACGGGCGTTGAATTTTTTCGCAACGGCAATGATCATCGGAAGTTCTTCTTTGCGATCGACAACGATAATAGTGTTACGACCCAATTTCTGCGACAAGATCGCAGTTTCGATGTATTCCCAGTCTTTGAAGCCATTGCAAATGATCACAGCGTTTTCGGTGTTCATGATGGCTAGAACAACTAACAATTCTGGTTTGGAACCGCACTCTAGGCCAAGGCGTAAATTTTTACCTGAGTTCACGATCTCTTGTACCAAATGACGTTGTTGATTTACTTTGATCGGGTAAACGCCGCTGTACTTTCCTTTGTAGCCGTACTCGGTGAAGGCTTTTTGAAAGCAACCATGCAGCAGTTCCACGCGGGATTTAATAATATCAGGAAAGCGAATCATGATAGGAACGCGAATACCGCGCTCTAAAAGATCTTGTGTGAGGTCATGAAGATCGACGCCTGGTCCGTTAGAGCCCATCGGCGTGACAGCCACGTTGCCTGCACTGTTGATGCGAAAATAACCATTGCCCCAATTGTTAATACCATAGAGTTCGGCACTTTTTTCAGGACTCCAATTTGACGGATTTGACATCACTCACTCCTCGACTCAGACACTTCTGAAACGGTTTCTCGATCTGTGTTACTTCAATCAATACAAAAAATCATTTTTAGCGAACTACTTAACAATCAAATTCAAAATCTTGCCAGCTTTGTAAATCACTTTGGTGGGCTCTTGACCATTCAAAAGTGCACTCACTGCGGCCACGGCCTTAGCAGCAGTCAACGCCTCGGTCTCGGACGCGGTCAGAGCCAATTCGATGGTTCCACGCATTTTTCCATTCACCTGAACGCCAATTGTTGCAGTATCGTCAGCGATGAGCTTCGTATCATACTTAGGCCACGGTGCCAAAGAGCAAAGTCCCTGACCTCCCATTTTTTGCCAAATTTCTTCGGTCATATGCGGAGCAAAAGGCATTAACAATTGAGCCAGTGGCAAAAGAACCTTTTTAGATCGGCATTCTTGCTTATAAAGCTCGTTCACCAAAATCATCATGGCGCTGATTGCGGTATTAAAGCTTAAATTGCTGATATCATCGGTCACTTTTTTAATTGTTTTATGTAAAAGCTTTTCAAGTTCAGGCGAAATGTTGGCATCTGTGGCAACGAGAACACCGTCATCATTTTCAACCAAGCGCCATACGCGATCTAAGAAGCGTTTGACGCCATCAATCCCTGTATCGGACCATGCTTTGTCTTTATCGAGGGGACCCATGAAGCTTACAAAAGTTCTGAGTGCATCGGCGCCATGGGATTTCAAAACCTGATCGGCCGCGATCACATTGCCACGGGATTTCGACATTTTCTCACCATCAGCTGCCAAGATCATTCCTTGGTGGGCTAATTTTTTGAAAGGCTCATCGTGAGTTACTAAACCACAGTCGAACAAAACTTTTTGCCAAAAACGTGCGTATAGTAAATGGCCCACTGTGTGCTCTGGACCACCCACATATAAATCTACGGGCATCCAATAATTTTGAGCTTCGGGGCTAAACGGCGCACCGTCATTGTCGGGGTCTGTGTAGCGCAAGAAATACCACGAAGAGCCCGCAGCCCCCGGCATGGTGTCAGTTTCGCGACGACCGATTTCGCCATCACCGATTCCGTCGTGACCTTTATACGTCACCCATTCTTTATTGCTGGCTAAAGGTGCATCGCCTTTGTCAGAGGGTTCATATTCAGCAACTTCGGGAAGTAGCACCGGCAATTCGTTTGCAGGCACTGCTTTTAAGCCAGCTTTTG
>JANNCH010000082.1:0-2091 GCA_031386315.1 Pseudobdellovibrionaceae bacterium | reverse complement strand
CTGAAATTACCCATCGCGAATTGAAAAGTTTAATAGCTGCCGGTGTGCGTATTCAGTCCGAACCAGGTCGTTGGCTGGTAGCGCACGCAGGTGTTTTGTTGACTCAAGTTCAATATGTTAAGCAGACCACTCACAAAACATTTGTCATTGTGGATTCTGGAATGAACCACTTGTTGCGACCTTCTCTGTATGGCGCCCATCATGCTGTTTTTTCAGTGCTAGAGAAATCTAAGAATGTGACAGCAGACTTGGTGGGACCTATTTGTGAATCCGGAGACTTTTTTGCCAAGGATCGGTTGATGCCTGAGCTTCAACAAGATGATTTTCTTGTGTTAGCAGATGCGGGTGCCTATGGTTTTGCAATGTCGAATAATTATAATTTGCATGAATTGCCAAGCGAGATAATTTTAAACTCACTTTAAAATTATCTTAAATAAGTTCGATCAAATATTTACAATATTAAAAGAATTGACAAGATAAGGCGCGAGTATTCGGGCCCCTAGCTTTGCAAAATGTTCTGAGCTATCTGTCGTCATAATTTGGATCTGACGTTCGGCTGTACCACTTGTTTCTAGACGTCCCGAATTGAAATCTTCTTTCAGCCAATCCGCAATGGCAGTTCCCGAATCCACAAGTTCAACCGATGAGCCTGTTACTTTATAGATAGAATTTTTTAAAATGGGATAATGTGTGCAGCCTAAGATTAAAGTATCGACATGGTTTTGCATAACGGGTTGAAGATAACGAAACACAATCAAATTTGTTACCGGATCATTATCCCAGCCTTCTTCGGCCAACGGAACAAAAAGTGGACAGGCCTGCGAAAACACATCTACTTTAGGATTTAAAGCATGAATTTTTTCAGTATAGGCTTTGCTTAAAATAGTTGCGCGGGTTCCAAGGACGCCGATGCGATTGTTTTGGGTCAATTGCAGAGCTCTTTTGGCACCCGGTGTGATTACATTGTAAATCGGCAAACCTGCTAGTTCTGTTTCGTGTACTTGAGTCGAAGCCGAGTTGCAGGCAATAACGATCGCTTTGACATTTTGTTTTCGTAAATACTCAATATTTTGTTCAGAGTATTTACGAATCGTGTCCGGTGATTTGGACCCATAGGGTAAGCGTGCGGTATCGCCTAAATATACAAAACTTTCATTTTGAAAATGCTCACAGAGCTCTTTAAGAACTGTGAGGCCGCCAATTCCAGAATCAAAAACTCCTATGGGGCGATTGTCACTCATAAGTGATGAACCCCGTGAGCACGTGATTCGCCGATTCCGTTGGGTGACATTTCCATGAACAATGCTTTTTCACGAATCTCAAGAATGCTTTGTGCATTCACATAACTCATGCCACTGCGGATTCCGCCTGTGACCTCGTTGATCACATCTTTCACATGACCCTTCACGCTCACTTGTGTAGATTCGCCTTCTGGGGCCATTCCAGTGGGGACTCCGCCACGCCAAGATTCTTGCGCTGATTTTGAAGCCATACCACGGTATTGCTTTTTACCATTTTTAATTTCGCCCGGTGTCTCGATCGTTCCTGATAGCATGCTTCCGAGCATTACTGTGCTTGCGCCCGCGGCAAAGGCTTTGACCAGATCACCTGAGGTACGAATTCCACCATCTGCAATGACAGGGACGCCGTAGCTTTGAGCAATTTCAGAGCAAAGTGCGATGGCAGTCAATTGTGGTACGCCACAACCAGTGATGATTCGGGTTGTGCACATAGATCCTGGACCGATGCCCACTTTGATGGCGTCGGCGCCGGCTTCAATCAAATCACGTGAAGCCTCGGGGCTTGCTAAGTTGCCCGCGATAATTTCAACATCTGGATAGGTGTCTTTCAGCCATTTCAGGGTTTCCATCATTTGCACCGAGTGACCGTGGGCAATGTCGATGGTGACTAAGTTTGTACCTGCATCAATCACGGCTTTTGCGCGGGATTTGAACTCATCGCCTACACCCACGCTGGCTGCGATGATTTTAACGCCGGCCTCTTTGAGTTTGCGGGCTTGCAGGGCTTGTTCTTCGGCCGTGATAAAGCGATGAAGAATGCCGATCCCACCCAAGGCGTTCATGGCTAGAG
>JANNCH010000075.1:0-4187 GCA_031386315.1 Pseudobdellovibrionaceae bacterium | reverse complement strand
AAGTTAGTAAAGCATTAAATATCTGTTTGGGCACTAAGTCAGAGGCAAATAAAGCTAAGGCTGCTAGCAATTTCGATGGTGAAAATATAACTTATACAAATACAGGCGAATCGACCATGGTAAGTGCAAATGAGGTCGTAACTTCCACCCCAAACTCTATCGATCCAGCACTAGCAGAAAGACTACCAAGCTCTATTCAAACTAGTTCAAACGACAGCAGCGCAAAGGGGGGAACACGCTCTGGCGATTCCGGCAATTCAGAATCATTTGCTTCAACCTCAGGCAATGAAAATTCAATCAATGCCCCGACTTCAACATATGAACTAGCATCTTCATTTCCTAGAACTAATAGCTATGACTCAGCGAGTGTTGAGCGTGCAATAGCTACAAGCGAGCAGCAAAGCAGTGGCCTCTTAAATATCGCTGCGATGATGATGGGCTCAATAAAAGCACCTGTACTTGCAGCCACTGGCAGCACACCAGCCGTTGCTGCAACAACAACCGGTGGTTCAACATACCGGACACCTGCAGCCGCAACTAGCGGGTTTGTGATTCCACCCACCAGCAATGCAGCGAACAAAGAGTCTGCAGTGGCCGCATCAGCTTCTCGGGGCTCAAAGAGCAAAGACATTGACATAAACGCGATTGCAAATGAAGTGGGTCCACAGGTAGGCCCTGGACTTTATAAAGGATCCGCGGGCGATAGTGGCTCTTCAGTTGCAAAAGCAGCAGGCGGCAGTGGAAGTTCAGCATCATCCGCAGGTCTGGACTCAAACAGTTCAAGCAATCGCGCCGTTGCAGCACGTGCAAACTCAAGACAGATAGCAAGTGATAACTCTTCATACACAGCAAGCCCCGAAGAAATCACAACCTTCTTTGTACGAAGTCCGAACTATGCGGCCACTCGTGAACGCCTCAGAGATCCAAAAATGCAACAAACTCTTGAGGCCGCAAGTGTATCAGTGACAAATTTAAAAAGAGAAAATTTTGGAGCACGTCCTGAAGAGGCGTCCACTCACATTTTAGATAACGGGAGCGCGTTTGTCCTTAAAAAGAAAAAATAAAAAGAAATCAATAGTCGTGCTGATTGCTTCGTCGTTTTGGCTATTCTATGTGGCCCTAACAACATGGCAATACTATTTGAGCGCAAGCAACTCAGCAGATTCGCTTATAGAGGGGCGAAAGCAAGCCATGAAGTATGTTATGACTTCGGCTGTGAATACATTGGTGGATGAAAATGTCCCTTTGTTTGAAAGTCAGATGAAACAATCACGCGAGTTGTTTTTAACAGATTTCTACATTTTACAAAAAGACGATAAACTTATTAGCTATCATTCAAATACTGGTTCTGCAGATACGCTTAACTATAAATACAGAATATTCGATCAGTTAATTGAGACAGATACACTGGCATATAAAACAGTGCGAGTGTTCGACTATGCATTGACGGTTGGAATTACTACAAATAAAACTCAGGTCGTTCTTAATGTCGTAAAAAATGATATTCTAATAATTTTGAAAGACATCGCAACAGTAACGATATTTTTGTCGGCACTGCTCTATTTGTATTTGAAAGATATTATTAGTCTTTCGAAAGTTTTATCTTCAAACGATAGAAGTCGATTGAAAAATTTAAATTCTAACTCACGAGAGGGGCATACTTTACTAAAAGCATCCCAAAGCTTTCAATCTGAACAAACTCATCTTAAAAATGAGAACCAGCACTACGCCAACACAATCACCCCAGCTATTTTAAATGAAATCAAGTCAGGCAAAGAGGCTCCGTATTCGTTTGAATCGACAATGATTCGGGTTGATCTAAATGGGTACACACAAATTTTCCTTGAAAAAAATGAAGAGTACATCACTCAAGTTATGAATGAGTACTTCACAAAAGCAAGAGAAGTAATAGAGCGATACGATGGCCTAGTTTATCAATATATTGGTGATGAGATCGTTTTTCACATCAAAGATTCAAGATACAATTCTCAAGCACTCGCAATTTCATGTATTCGATCACTATTTGAAGTCGCTGAAAAAGTTGAAAAGAACCTTTCCGCCAATGCTGATCACTACTTCAAAATTAAGTGCTGCTTTGCTGACGGTAAAATGAGATTTGTAAATCTCGATACGGGGTATGGCCTGAGTGGGCTATCACTCATTGAAACTGCACGACTACTTACACAAATTGAAGAAAAATCAAAAAGCACGGTCTGTTTTTATCATGATACTCATAAGAACTTTGAATTTTTATGCAGCGTCGATAGTCACAAAGCAGCTTTATTCAAAGGCTTTAAAGATCAAACTGAGGTTGCGCAAACATCAACATTCACAGATGTGACGTATTTTTTGATAACAAAAAACTTTAAAAAGTTGGCATATTTTAGATCTGACACAGATCTAAGTAATATTTTTAACTACTTTGCAAAAAATCTATCTGTTGAAACTGAGAATGATTTTTTTATTACTTCTGCATTTATGAAAAGTCTTTCTCTAAAAACGATAAGTTTAGATTTAGAAGAATCATTTAAACAGCTACTCGCTGCCGCAGTTACTAGAAATCGTGAAAACTGGGTGAGCGACAAAGCTTTATCTCATATAATTGCACTAACTAATCACATTATACCTCCATCACAAGCTAATGCAGAAATTATTGCTTTGCTCAATGAGTGTCTAAACCACTCTGATCACCGCACATGCGCAAATGCCATTCTTGTACTCGGTGAATTTTCAAAAAACAGTCTATTCTTACGTGAATTTATGTACTCATCAAACAATCGGGTGTCTGCAGATGCAATGCTTGTGACCGGAAAACAGAAGTTTGATTCTGAATTAGCTCTAAAACTTGAGTCGTACATCAAATCAAAAAACCCCCTCTTACATGCGAGTGGTGTTTTTGTTGCTCACGAGCTTATCGCCTACTACGAAACGGCAGATCCAGTTTTTTTTGAATCAAACAAAGACCTACAACGTATTATTGATCTTATCCCTGAAAAAAGAAAGAGCGTCGCATGAAGATAGAAAAAGAGTTGCTGCAATTCAAGCAAGATTTTCAATTATCATCTTTACGGCTGTCTGAATTACAAACACAATATTTAACAGTGCTCACAAATCAATCTTCTATCGAATCGACCGTCGTTTATTTTTTAAATCAGGGTTGGCTAGTTAGCTTCAAAGAGCTCTACTCACTGGTTGAGAAATTAGTTCAAGAAAAAATAATCCTGAATGCAAACATACTTTCTTATTTCCAAAACACACCTTCTTTAACTAGCTCACTCACTTCTGAAACCACAGAGTCGATCAAGAAGTATGATTCTTTCGACAAAGAAGCACTTAAGAAGTTGCCCTTTTTTCGATCGTTAGATTCAGCGCTAGTTGATTTACTTCTGCAAAATGCTAGACATATTCAAGTACCCATACGCGGCTACGTATGCAGAGCTGGAGAAAAGACGCGAGAAATGTACATCTTGCTTGATGGACAAGCCGGAGTATACCGACCTCTTTCGGGTGGAAGGCATCAGATGATTGCCTCTCTTGCAGAAGGAAGTCTCTTTGGTGAAGCGGGTTTTTTTCTAGGCACACAAAGATCTGCAAGCATTATAGCTTTAAAAAAATCTGATTTTTTAGAAATTCCATATTCACCCGAAATATTTGACGGACACATTGATAAAAACAAAGTGCATGCTTTACAAATGCGCTTTTGGGTTCAACACGCACTTCAAAAGTCAGAGTTCTTTAAAAATATTCCAACAGACTGTCTAGATGCTCTTGGATTTTCTGGACGAGTCGTAAAAGTGGCAGCCGACCAAGTATTGTTTCGCAAAGGGGATATCGGTCAAACAGCTTATATTGTTATCCAAGGTTCACTTATTGCGAGTCAAAACGGTCAAAATATTCGTGTTTTAAATCAAGGTGCACTTTTCGGCGAGATTTCTTTGCTCGTTAGCCAAGGCAAACGGACAGCAGATGTGCAAAGCCAGAATGAGTGTCTACTTTTGGAAATTCATCAAAACGACTTCTATCGATTACTTTCTCAAAATCTTTTTTTAGCAAAAGAGCTAGAGATTCTGGCATACGAGAGAATACTGTCCGACTCGATTCGCGCCCAGTAAGAATAGATAAAACCTAACCCAGATACACAAAAACCCGCTTGTGGCGGGTTTTTAAATGGCGGAGAGCGAGGGATT
>JANNCH010000062.1:0-2401 GCA_031386315.1 Pseudobdellovibrionaceae bacterium | reverse complement strand
GGACATACTTCACAGGAGCGTATCATTAAATTAAAGCATCAGCTCCCTCAGTTTTATGGCGCGCTTTTGCCTTCAATGATCATGAGCATCGGTCTAGAAGAGAAAAAAGCAACCTGTGATGTCTGTGCTATGGCCCGCCCTAAAAAACGCACCAAAGTTCATTATCAACCGGATTTGAAGTGTTGCACATTTCATCCGTTTCTGCCTAATTTTTTAGTGGGTGCTATTCTGCAGGATCCTTCTTTGAAAGCGGGGGCAGAAGTCTTGCGAGATAAAATTCGTCGTCGTGAATACGCACTGCCCATTGGAATGGTTGCGCCGGTTCGCTATCAGATGGAATTCAATTCACGCAAAGAAAATGAATTCGGACAGCGTGAAGATTGGCTGTGCCCTTACTTCAACCGCGAAAATAACAACTGCAATGTTTGGCGTTATCGTGGGGTTGTGTGTACAACTTTTTTTTGCAAAAGTTCCTACGGAAAATCAGGATTGCAGTTTTGGGATCGTACCAGCGACTATTTGTCCTATGTGGAAATGGGTTTGCTGGAAGAGGCTCTGATTCAGTTGGATTTTTCGCCTAGACAAACAAATCATTTGCTCGAATTTTTAAACCGTGAAACAGCCACCCAGGCCGAAAAAAAATCTTGGGTGATCCCAGCGGTGCAATTCAAAGATCTTTGGAATGGATATCATGAAGATATCGAGACGTTCTATAAAAAGACCTTTGAGATTGCGCAAAAGGTGGATAAAAAGTCATTTCAAGAGTTTTTGGGTGAAACCGGAAAAACTCTTGAAAAAAATCTGCTGGATTCTTACGCAAATCTGAAAATAGATTAAGAGGTCGTCATGTCAGGTCCGCAAAATATCATTCAAGAGCGCCAAGATTCCCTCATTCAAGAATTCAATAGCCTCAATTCGTGGGAAGATCGTTACAAACGCATCATAGAGTACGGCAAAAACCTTCCTGACATGTCAGATCAATTGAAGACTGAAGATAGCAAAGTGAAGGGATGTCAGTCGCAGGTATGGATGCACGCCAGTTTGAATGAAAAAAATGAAATGTTGATCGTGGCCGACAGTGATGCCCTATTGGTAAAGGGTTTGGTGGCGTTGCTCGTCAAAGTCTATTCGCCTGCGGCTCCGCAAGATGTCTTGAATACAGCGCCGGCATTCTTAAAAACCCTCGGATTCGAAGAAAATCTGTCCCCAAATAGAACCAATGGGCTTCATTCGATGCTCAAACAAATAAAAATGTTTGCTACGGCATTTAGTTATCTAATCCATAATAAAAAATGATTTGACCATTGTAAAAACAAAATGATGCAATCCTTGACGTAGCTCAGGGAGGGCGATCATGAAACGGAATTCATTTCTGGCGGCTTTGGCTGTCGGTCTTTTAAGCACAATTTCTCAGGCAGCCATCATGAAACCAATGGTGATTTACGGTGAAGATAACCGCGTTGATGTCTACAGCGAAAAGAGCGTAGATCTTCGCGATATTTCTGATTCGACCGTGGCGATGATTGCCAATAGTCTCATTCGTAGCTCTGGCAACAATCAAGTGGCGATCACCACGAAAAATTATGGAACTGAATACGGACTCTGTAAAGATGAGCCCTTTGTGTCTCAACCAACAGCTGCCGATTGTTCGGGGTCTTTGATAGGTGAAGACTTAGTTATGACTGCAGGTCATTGTATTTCGGCCGGGGATTGCGCCAGTAATTCATTTGTCTTTGGATTCAAAATGCAGGACGAAAAGACAGCTCCGCTAACAGTGTCTGCGGATGATGTTTACCGTTGTAAACAAGTCATTGCTCGCGAAGAAACCAACAATCAAGACTACGCCGTTGTGAAACTTGACCGACCTGTTCGTGGGCATCGTGTTTTAACGCTATCAAAAACTCCAACAAAAGTTGGCGATGCACTTTATGTGATTGGCCACCCAGCTGGATTGCCAACAAAAATTGCTGCGGGTGCAAAAGTGCGAGCGCTTAAAAAAGGATTCTTCACTACAAACTTAGACACTTACGGAGGCAACTCTGGCTCTGCTGTTTTTAGTTCTGCTACGAATGAAATTGTAGGTATTTTGGTCCGCGGTGAGCGTGACTTCGTATACGACAATATCAAACTTTGTGATCGCAGTAATTATTGCCTGGAAGACTCTTGTCGTGGCGAAGATGTTACGAACATTGAGTATGTGATCAAAGCACTCAAACTATAGAGTGCTATAAACACATGAAGCCGTATGAAGAATGTATCTTGGTCAGAAGCGCACGATGCGCTTCTGAAAGGCGTGCTCATGGACGGCCGCACTATCGAATCCACATATCACTGCTGTAAATACTAACGCACCCACCTCCCAGCCTGTGTCTATGCAATTGCACTTCCAGTTACAATTAAC
>JANNCH010000059.1:0-1685 GCA_031386315.1 Pseudobdellovibrionaceae bacterium | reverse complement strand
ATTGGTAAAATTGATATTACTATTTTCAACTAAGGTAAATAGGGTTGGTTCTTCTTTGTGACCGCAGGAAAATAATAATACAAGCAATAGTGGTGAAAGCCTCAAAAAGTTCATACGTAAAAATAAAAAAAAGGCCATTAGAAAATGGCCTTTTTTAAAAAATATAAAGTTAATTAGTACCCAAAATTCTGTTTAAGATTTGGATTAGATGACAATGCAATTAATGGAATTGGGAAAACAACCCTTGACCCATCAGATTTAGACGGCCTTTCATTAACTGGATCGTTAAATTTTCCAAAGCGAACTAGGTCATTTCTTCTCCATGCTTCTAAATAAAGCTCTCTGCCACGTTCAGCTAATAAAGATGTTAGGCTTAGTTCTCCTAAGTTTGTAACGTTTCTTTTAGCACGTATTCCGTTTACAATAGTCAAGGCAGATTCTGCGTCTGTTCCGCCCCTTAAAATTGCTTCAGCTTTCATTAAACGCAAATCAGAAAAACGAAAAAACACAAACTCATTTTTAGTACCCCAGCCACCACCGTTACTTTCACGTGGATCTAGTGGATATTTATTAGTCCTGATACCCTTTGATTCAGTTGAAAAGAATAAACTTACACCAGGAGAAAAAACCAGCGGATTTCCCGCCCTATCTTTCAAATTATTAATTGGTAGACCTACATATTTTTTTTCTTTATTGGTAGTTTTATCTATATAAGAAGGCCCCCTTTGTTGACCAATTAAAAAACCTGCAGGGCGCCCTGTAAGACGAATATAAGAAGTCGATTTTGCCGTTTTATCCCAATAAATACTAGAGTCATCTTTAGGTATAGGATTATCTGATGTTCCACTAAAAGTTATAGTCCCTTTTACTGTGTCCCTTTTACGAACATCAGCATCATCAAAACTATTATAAAAATCAGCTAAAGTAGTAAAGCCATTCCATCCGTCTGGAGTCATACTATAGTGGTTACCCATACAGGTAGCCCATACCATATTGTTACCTCCACTTTCGTTATTTCTAACAAAAATGTTTTCGGTAGATTTCACTCCATTTTCCCACGTAAAATTATCCCAGTAATAATCTGCAACTTTAAATTCTGCATTTGCTGAAATTGCATTTGCTAATTCTACAACTTTATTCATATCAGCAGGAGCAAATGTGTAAGGGCCAGCCGGGCTTGAAATATCCTTTTTGTAAACAGATTTATTTAAATAACATTTAGCCAATAAAAATTGAGCCGCTTCTTTCGTTGCTTTATCTCTTCTAGCACGTGTAAATGACGGCAATTTTGGAATTACCTTTTCCAATTCGCTTATTATAAAATCAATTGCCTCACCTCGGTTGTACACATCTGGTATTACATCAATCGCTGCTGTTGCAGGTCTGTGCTGTAACTGTCCAAACATATCACAAGTTAAATAAGAGAAATAGGCTCTCAAAAAAGTTGCCTCTGCTTTTGTTTGTTCATCAGCAGATGTGGCTTCTGCTAGCAAAGTAGTTTGAAATATTGCTTGATTTAAACCATTCCACGTATCATTAATTTGGTTGTGAGAACCATCCCATGTATGGAGATGCAGTTTACGCCAGGTTCCAAAATCATCCCAGTCGGTACCCCGTGTTGGCCCCATCAACTCATCGGTTGTGTGTTCCTGCATTGCATAAGCATTACCCTGACCATATAACTG
>JANNCH010000007.1:0-9112 GCA_031386315.1 Pseudobdellovibrionaceae bacterium | reverse complement strand
ATTTTCTTGGGTAATGCTCTGTGTGACTTCGCCCAGGTCCCCCGTATGAATCCCAGGAATCCAGAGCGAAGTAGACAAACGGCTGCCAGAAAGCAAGATGACTTGATCCCCATCATCGCAGTAAAAATGCCCTACTTTTATGTCACAGGTTGGCTCGAGACCCAACATTTGGCTTGGCAAAGGGGGCAAACTTTCGCTTCCGACGCCAAGCTCCAGAGACAAATCCAATGGGGTGCTTATGGGCTGAACTGAGAGCATTCTTCTTTTTAGCAAAATAGACGGCGCACCGACTTGTGCCCATGCAATTTGATTGTCCTTTTTAAAAAGCACAACTATCTCGACACCAGAATGATACTCACTTTTGTTTTCACCACGATAAAGTGATTCGTTAGCGATCAATATTGCCGTTCTGAGGTAATTCACTTCATCCGTCAAACAACTTAAAAATTGAAACGGAGACGTGACCTCGACATCCGCCTTGGCAGCACTCATGTATTTTGCCACTTCGTCCACTACTTTATCCGCATGGGCAGATTGCCCCCATGCCGTGGCAATGATGACCAAAGAACCGTCTGCTTCGACATGAACAGAGGGCTTAGGACGTATAATTTTTGAATTGTACGAACGCTCTTGCAGCTTCATTTAGTATGTCCCGTACTTTTTCAATTTAATATAAGCTTTTTTGTAATATTCGCCATCAGGTATATCTTGCTCGATGATTTTCTTCCATTTATCTTTGGCGCCGGCCTTGCTTTCACTGCCTTCAACATTACCGAAACTTTCTTCAAGAATGCCTTCCTGATAAAAGATCATCATTTGCTTTTTTAACTCAAGAATAAGGTGGCTGATTTTATCTTGCAGAGAATCATTTTCTGGATCTATCTGTCGGGCCTTGCGCAATGCTAAAATAGCACCACGATAGTTGTTAGCCTGTTCAAATTTTTCAGCTTCTAATTGCAAAGCTGCCGTTCGGGTATTCATCATTTTTCGAATGGCAGCGATGTTTTTTTCAGATTCTTTACGCAAAGAATTGGGGTCAGGAAGTTTCGAAGCCATCACTGCGCGATAGGCCTTGATGGCATCTAGATTTTTACCGGCTTTTTGCAATACCGTAGCACGCGTATACAGAACTTTAAGTTTGCCAACTTGATCACTGTGAACGGCCCTAGCTGCAGCTTTTGCCTCGCGATCAGAGATGATTTTTTCAACCAGCATTTTCAGTTCTGCAATCTTTGGATGATCTGGATTGAACTGCATCACATCACTAAGACACTCTTCCATCTCTGGCAAAGTGATTTGAGGGTTAATTTTTTTACCACACTCAGAGACCTTCACCATGATTTTTTCTTCGGCCTCTGCCTTTGCTTTTTCGATTTCTTCTTGATGTCTTTTTTGGTCTTGTATAAACACGGCTTCGCGAGAAAGTCGCTGGATTTCTTTTATGTCTTCATAATCCGGAATCAACTCTAAGATTTTCGTAATTTCATTCTGAGAAAGCTCGTATTTGCCCTGCATATATAAATTTTTTGCTAGTTGATAACTTTGCTTTACTAGTAACTGCTGCTCGGGCTTTAGCTTTGAAAAGGGATCACTTGCCACAGCCTGTACCGGAGTCGGCGGAGCAGAGTCTTCAGAAAATTGATAGACGACTGCCAACAAAAGAATGGCACCCGCAATAATTTTGATTCGATGTTTTTTAAAATCAAAGCCCTGTGACGCTTGCGAAGATAGCGGCGCCGGAAAATGATTCTGATGTGGCATGGGCGTCATGCTTTGTTCATACTGCATCGGCACTGAAGTCTGCTGCTGATACGGTATGATTTGATCTTGATCCGGATCCTGAGACAGCGGGACCAAAGGAGTCAGCGGCTGAAGATTCACCATCTCCATACGGTTTTTAAAATTTGGATCATGCAATTCGAAGCTCAGATTATTATCCAAGACGTTGATACTATCACCGCTACGTATGGGCACTGGCTCTGAGGTTGATACAGGACTGCCGTTGAGCAAAGTCCCATTCACACTGCCAAGATCCAATATATAGTATTGCGAGTTGATTTTGCGAATTTCAAATTGTTTGCGACTGACTCGCTGATCACGAATAAAAATGTGACAAGAATCTTCGCGACCGGCTAGCCAGGTATCACCACCCTCTAAACGAAACATTTCTTTGGTTTCGCCTGCGACATCTAGAATTTTGATATAGGGTACACTGGGCGAAATGCCCACAACGGTTTTTTCACTGGGATCTGCGTTGATGTCTTCTTGGGCTTGTGCTGCAGCCTCTTCTTGCAAAGAAGGTGCATCAGCAGTCGTCAATAAAAATTCAAATTCATAGGGAAGGACAGAAAAAATCTGCCCGTGCTCTAAATTAAAGTTTTGGGCTTTTTCGCCGCCAACAGAAATGTCACCATAGCGCGAGACAACTTCGACAGACCAAACACCATTGTTGAAAGAAATTTTAAAATGCTCTCGTGAAATACCTTGTTCTGGTTGTAACACGATATCGCAATCATCTTTGCGACCCGCCATATACTGGCGTTCTTCGCTCAAAGGCAAATCATTGACCGTCTTGCCGCGCAAACGCACCTTGAGGCGAGCCATTAAAATCTCCCCTCGGCGTTGAGTGCACACTCATCATAATAGCGCTTGGCTTCTTGATAAGTTGGATCATCTTTTCTATTCTGCAACATCGTCATAGCATTAAAGAAACTAGATTGGCACAAACGCCAATTTTTCTTTTCCCGGTAACGTGAGCCCTGCATCATACTGTGCTTTAGCGTATCATCAAACTTAATTTGTGATAATCGCAGATATCTTTGTGCCAGAGTATTATCAGGATCCAAGTTAAGCACTACTTGAAACGATTCACGCGCACGACCATATTGCCCCTGCTGATAATCACGGAAAGCTTTAATAAAGTTCTCTTGCGCGCGACTATACTGAACTTCGTTCATTTGCCGTTTCTTTTTCTCGAGCTGCTCAATCATCTTATCTGCTGTCTGCAAATCAGAGGTCACCTGATCACTCGTGCGTATAGCATTGGGATCTCTGCCCGGTTTTTTAGTGCCTGACAAAAAGAACCAAGCTACAAAGCCAAGAATTACAATGATTCCATAAAATTTCACTCGGCCGCTTATACCACCGCCACCTGTATTTGGATTGAGTGGACGATGATTAGTACCAAACGGTGTTGAATTTTGTGCTGCACCCAGTGGTTGATGATTCATCGGCATCGAATTCTGAGTCGGATAGCCTAATGGCGCCTGTTGCAGTGGTCGCGGTGCTGGCGAATGCATCACAGGCTGAATAGGTGGCGCCGGTTTCGCAGACACCGGCTTGATCGGTGTTACATTTCCAAAAGCAGGACTTAACGGAGCTGCGATTTTGGCAGCAGCATCCTGTTTTTCAGAGCTGAATTTCAATTCAGACTCACCAATAAATATCACAGCACCCAACTCTAGTTTTTCAGACTGAGCGCGCACACCGTTAACCAATACAAAGTTTTTTTGGCTCAAATTTAGAATATAATGCTCGGTGCCGTTCAGTTTAATTTCAGCATGTTGACGACTGACACGCAAATCGTTAGACAAAATGATATCATTCTCTGGCCCACGACCAATAGTGACGGTTTCTTTATCAAAATTATAGATGGTCCCCGCGTGGGGCCCACTGATAACTTCAACCCGAAATTTTAATGTTGGTAGGGACTGAGCAGCTGAACTCATCCGCCCCCTTCAGTTGGAGAAATCGTAATCAAATAATAGTCGGCCTCTTGCCCATTTGAGCTCATTGCTTGGCAACTTAAAATGCAAGGATGGCCACCGAATTCAAGTTGATCATTATGAATAGCACGCATATTTTCTCGTGCTTTATTGATCAAATATTCAATGTTTTGCTGTACAGCCACATCTGGTATAGACTGGTAAGAGTGTCCATTCAAAACCGACAAATCAGTGCGAAGCATTTGAGCAAAACTAGTGTTGGCCGCAATAATACGGCCATCACGACTGATAGAAATACATGGAAAGCCTATCAACTGTACAAGATTTTCTGCTTCACCATCTTTGTTAGCAAAGTTACCCGAATTACTGCTTGTCCCGTCGCCGTGTATGTATCTAGTCAACAGACTATTGATATTGCCAACAAGGGCTTGCAATGGTGGAAAGATAAAATCAACTTCAGTTGAATCACGCTTTTCGCGCATGGCTATGTCTAGCTGTGAATTCAGGCTGACCAGAGGATATTCGACAAGTTTGTACATAAAGTAAAAGATCAAAAGACCTACTATAGAGGCAAGCACTATGGTTTGCATAAATAGACTGAGCGCATGTCCATCATCAAAAGCCAGACTACCCACATCATATAATACAATTGCGTGAGCTTTGACCGCTTGCTCGCCCGAGCTTGGATCATAAAGACCGATTGGAAAGCTAGCCCCAATTGTTGAAGAATCAATTTCAACTGTCTGCGGACGAATTTCACGTCTTGCAGAATGAACAAATGGCAAGTCTGGAGTTGTGCCTGCCCGACTTGCTGGGGCAATGATCATTCCATCTGATTGTTGTACGATCAAAATTTGTTTAACACCTTCTTCAGATTCAGCTGCATTGGTATTCAACGATGCATAAGAACCTTGCAATAAAGCAGCTTGATTCATCGTTGCTAAAGTACGTGCGATCGACTGTGCGCGTCTTTTGCTTTCAGTGATAATTCCTGCACGTGTGATCGCGACCATCGGAATCATCGAAAGCAAAGTTGTTGCAAAAATGAACACAACAATGAAACCCAAAAGCACATAGCGAAATTCAATCAGTTGCGGCAGTTTATAAACACCAGGCAAAGCTACCCGGTCCATATATTCTTGAAGCTGATTTAATAACTGCTTAACTGGGCCATCTGGATTGTAAGCGGCGGCAGGTGCGCCACCCGCACCACTTTGTTGTGGTATTCCATGTGGGGCCGGCACCCCTTGTGATGGCATTGCCGGAGGCGACATTGAATACTGCACTGGCTGTGGCACCTGAGCTCGTGCGACTGCTCGCTCTTGCTGAGCAGGGACAATATCTAAAATAATATCATGAATACTTATCTTATCACCCAAACGAATCACATTGCTTTGAACTTTAATACCATTCACAAAAGTACCATTGCTGGATTTCAAATCCACCACCGTGATTTTTTCTTTTGTAACATGCAGTTCGCTATGTTCTTTCGACACTCCACTGCTTAGAATTTTTACATCACAGTGTGGTGAGCGGCCGATAAGGTTTCGTCCTATTTTCAGCTCAATAATTTGCCCGGCCTGCGGGCCGCTAAGAACTCTAACGGCCCACATAAAGTTGATCCCCAACACGGATGTTCATTCTTGTTGCTGCACCAGATGCCAACTCAAAAACAGAATTAGCCCCCCACACCGGAGGAACTAGACGCCATGGCTTAACATCATTGATAACGGCTTTCACTTTTAAATTTTTATCTACAAATATACAATCAATTGAAAATTTCATAAAGAATGTATGAATACTGTTGCAACGATGAATCCACATCCCAGCATCTTCGTTTAACTTTGAATGTCCCAACAAGCCCTTGCCACGTGACAGAAAACCATCTGCCACTTCGAGGTGAGGTATCAAGCGCTGATTGTTGGTTTTACTTTCAAGCCACGTCATCAGTTTTTCCCATACACCATTGAAATCGCCACCGGGCCAAACACCATAATGAAAACAGCAGGCAAAATAAATAACATCAATGGAATCAAAATTGTTTGCGAAGCTTTGGCACCGGCTTTCTCGGCGCGGACAAATCTTTCCAAACGCATTTGCACGGACTGATCTTTTAACACCTGTGAAATACTAGCACCCGAGGCCTCGGCATCCACAAGGACTGCAACAAAGCTTGTGATTTCGTTCATATCCAAACGCTCGGCCATTTCTTTCAAGGCCTGAGTTTTAGACGAACCAACTTTGATGTCTTTCAACACAGTGCCAAGCTCATCGGCGAGCACACTCTGGTTACCCGCAGACTTATCCACAATCTTTTGAATCGCCGAGAAAAAATCTAAGCCTGCCTCTACAGATAAAGCCAAGAGATCAATAAAAAATGGCAAATCGGCACGCACAGAAAGTTCGCGCTTTTTCTTTTCGCCCTTGGCATGGATCTGCGGTAAATAAAATCCGACCAAGCCTAGAACAACGACCATCGGAAAGCTAATACCTAGCTCTAGTGAAAAATTCAGAACCGCTAAGAAAAGCGGAAACATCAATCCCCAAAGAATTTGCAGTCCAATAAATTCGTCTTCGTTGAGTTCTGAAGAAAGTCCAGAAGTTTTAATATGTTTACGAACTTTTTTACGATAACTCGGACTCTGAATACGCAGCGCATGTTGCAAGGTGAACTGATGCACCAGGGGACGTGATAAATTTACAATTGGATTTTTTGATTTAGCGGGCTCGTCGTTGTTCGCCCACGAAAGTTGTTGCTTATCGTTGTTGTTCGCAAAGATCGCGGAAATAAAAAGAAATACGGAATATCCGCCGAGCAACAAACCTAGTACGAGCATGATTTCTGCGCTTCCCATTTTACTCTCTTTATGCTTAAGTTAACTGTGTACAAACTAGTCTTAGCTTCCGAATCGCCGCGCCGCCGACAACTGCTTGATCAGGCAGGTTTTATCTTTGACGTAGTATCAGTTAAAGTATCGGAAACTCCCGACAAAAACCTGAATGTTAATGCGCAAATTTTAGATATTGCCAGTCGCAAAGCACGCGCCGCTTTTGCATCACTAAAGTCTAGTCACAATGATGCTTTTATCGTGCTCTCTGCTGACACTGAGGTCATTTTCGCTGGGGGGCCCCTCGGCAAACCGACAGACGAGGCCGATGCATACCGACTGTTAGGACTATTGTCGGGCAATACCCATGAAGTGAAGACCGCTATTTTTATGATCGATAGTCAGTCCGGCCTAGAGGTTTCTCAAATTGAGACAACACAGGTCGTGTTTAAAAAATTAACACAAAAAGAAATCCTCGACTATGTCGCCACTAAAGAGCCCATGGACAAAGCAGGCGCATACGCCATTCAGGGTGAAGGAAGACAATTTGTAGAAAAATTTATTGGCGCCTACGACAATGTCGTCGGACTGCCAGTTAGCTTGGTTGAAAAATGCTTGAACGACAACAACTGGCAAATTCAGAGAAAGCGTCTATGATTTTTGAGTGGATCGAAGCTCGCATCACACCTGCATCCAAAATAGCTAGAAAGTTCGGACTGGTTTACCATTCGGTCGCACTCAAACATCGATTCAAGCGCTGCCGGCACTCGTGGGAATCCCATATACAAAATTGCCATCGTGTGATTCGTCAAGCCGTCGACAATGTCAGCGAAAAAAATCACTTGGTCATTCTTGGCAGTGCTCACTTACATGAAATTCCTAAGCCTATTTTAGAAAACGAATTTAAAAAAGTGACCTTGGTCGATCTTGTACACCCACTTTCTGTTCGTATATGGGCACGAAAATTTCCACATATTGAATTGATTGAAAAAGACTTAAGTGGATTTTTAAATCGACTGACAGAATTTAACGACGCAGAATTGTTACTCTCAGAAATTCAAAAAAGTGCGCTGCCCTTTCATTTTTCAGCAGACTTAGTGATTTCATCCAACTTGATTTCACAATTGCATTTAATTGCCATCGACTACCTTGCAAAAAAGAAAATTCAGGCTCATGAAAATTTTAACGATCGCATCGGTCAGGTATTTTCAAACCAACATTTAGCAGCACTCAAAAACTGCAAAAGTAAGATTTTGCTCTATGGTGACCGCGAAACAATTTACCGAGATGCTGCAAAAAACATCACATACCGTGGTGGTTTCAAAATTAACTTAAATGATTTTTCTTTAATCAACAAATGGACCTGGCAAATCGCACCCTTGGGCGAGTTTTCTAGACGTGAATCCATCGAAATGATGGTCGAAGCTTACAAGCGATAAGGCAATTACTTATTCAGAGCGTACACTAAGGGATTTCTTCTTTTGTCCAGGGGAAGGCATTGAAATTGAGCTGATACATTCTTTTGGATTGCAATCCTTCACCGCTGAATTTCGCAAATGTCTTCATCACAAAATCATTTACATCTTTTAAGTATTCTTTGTATTGCTCTTCATTCAATGCCAAACCCACGCTTCTAAAATAGCGTAAATGAACAGGCAAGTCGTCAATTTCAGTGGCGCGCATCAGTATCTGCTTATGATAGTTGATCAGTAGTTCATCACCTAACTTTTCACGTATCGAGACGTTTTCATGTGTGGCCTTCCACTGCCCCTCATCACAACTTACTAAGCCCACAGACTGCAAACGAATAAGAATATGTTCAACTTTTTCTTCTGTGATCGCCAGCATTTCTGCTAATTTTGAGATTGAGTGATCAACGTCTGTAAAACTTAAAATATTTCTAATTGTCATATTGAGTGGATTTGACAGCAAAGCCTCTGAAGTCGAGATCTCGGTCAGATCCGTTGACTGACGCAAAACCTGCATCAGTTGCCGTGAAGCCGACAATTTAAGCTCGCCCTCTGCGGACTGGCAGTATGAAATCAATGCATAAAAATATTCAGCCTCTAAACCAGAAAGTTCTAAATTTTTGACTAACATAAAAGAAAGTTTTGCAGAAATATTTCGCTGTCCAGCCACTAAAAATTGCAAATAGGATTTGCTGATTTTTAATTCTTGAGCCCAAGTTTGATATGAAAATTCTTTCGAATGCTCACGCTTGAATCGATAAATTTCTTGTAAGTATTGTGTGACGTTTAGAAAAGATTTTATATTTGGCAGCTTAGACATACTTAAATTTCAGCATAAACTTGAATAAAAAAGAAGTAGAAAAAGCGAACACAATTTGTAGCCGCTTCATGACTCAAGCCAAAGATTTCTACCAAATCTGCCGCTGATGTCCCAAAGTTCTCTGCCAAATCGACTGTCATCGAGCTGCCGCTTTTCAGTCCATGTCCATATTTTTGACAACCACAATGAGCGCACTCAAATACAAAAGCCCTGATGTCTGAACAAATTTTGCACTACCTTGAATCAACATTAAACAAATAAACTGGAGTT
>JANNCH010000050.1:0-1708 GCA_031386315.1 Pseudobdellovibrionaceae bacterium | reverse complement strand
CCTGGCACCTTTTTTTCCTCTTCAAAAGACCAGTTATTGCGATAACTTGGGCTGTCTCAAAAAATAATTTACTTTACCCCTTAATTCTCAGCGTGAAACACCGATAGGTACAAAGTGAGTCATTTATGATGAGTTTAATGTATCAAACGGGGAGGACTTAATGTCTCGTGCAATTATGATCGTGGTTTCTGACAACCATGAAACTGTAGAAAATGCGAAAAAATATTGGGAAGGTCACGATGTGACTGTTCAAGTATATTCGCCATCACAGTTTAGAGATGGTTTGGAGAATAATTTCTTCAGACAACAATTGGTAGCAGGCGTTCCTGCTTTGGCTTCGGGTTCTGCCCCTGTCAATTATGAAGGTGGAAACGTACTTCAGTTTCCAACGGCAACAACGACTTACCCTGCAGCAAATGTGCAAAAAATGGATGACCTTGAAGCTCATGCCATTGAAAATGCTATTGCTCAATACAAAGGTAATTTAACTGAGGCTGCAAAAGCTTTGGGTATTGGTCGCGCAACACTTTATCGTAAAGTAAAGCAGTACCATATCGACCCATCTGCTGCTCGTAAAAAGAGAGCTGCCTAATTTTATTTTAAAAGTGTGTGAGAAAAAGCCGGGTGAAAGTCCGGCTTTTTCTTTTTCTAAATATGATAAAAACCATACTCGCAATCACATTAGCTTTGTTTTGTTTCGCCGGTGCTTTCTTTTGCACTCTGCGCCCTGATTTTGTGAATCCCTACCCTGGCGTGTGTGAATTTGTTGCCAGTAAAATATATCGTTCGGATCAAGAAATTGAAAATTGGAAAAAAGTCTGTCTTAAACGCAGTACTCTTGTAAAATCCTGGTCTTCAAAAGATTTGATTACCAAAGATATTTCGAATGTCTTACAAATTTTAAAAATGTCCCATTTAGAAATCTATCAACCTCGTGAGACACAAAGTATTTGGCGCGGTATTGCGCAAGAAACTGGAATTGAAAGCGAGTATGTTGATGGCGAGCTCGTTGTTTTTAAAGTACATCCAGGTTCGCCCAGTGCCGAGGCAGGACTTCGTTACGGAGATGTGCTCGTTTCTTTGAATAAAGAATATCCCAATCCATGGCGAGTAAAAGATACGGCCGGAAATTTAGTGTACCGTCGGAATGGCAAAGAAATATCTGTGCATTTGAAAACACATGAGATCAAACGCAAAGAAAATGTCGAGATTAATAAGCTCAACACAAGCGTGTGGCAAATTCGAGTGCCTTCGTTTCGTCGTGAATTTTTTGAAAAAAATCCTATCGATCCTTATTTTTCTGAATTACAGAAAGCAAAACTCATCATCGTTGATTTGCGTGGAAATCAAGGTGGTAATTTTGTGGCGGGCTTGAGGTTTTTATCTAATTTTATTTGTGATGTTCAAGAGATCGGCCGTCTGGTGCGGCCAAGGGATACCACTGACTCAGTAGCAGTCATTCCTGAAAATTTAGATGATCTAGAGCAGTTGGCAGCCTTAGACCAGGTACATGCTATGATTCTGAAAACGTATGCGACAAAAAAATGTTTGAACGCAAAAATCAAAGTTTTAACCGATGCAAAAACGGCTTCTGTCGCAGAGCTTGTGGCTCAGGCATTTAAAGAAATGCGCCAAGCACCGCTTTTGGGTAGCACAAGTTCAGGACAGCTGCTGGTAGGTGTTTGGTATCCAATGGATGAATTGGGGC
>JANNCH010000032.1:0-2068 GCA_031386315.1 Pseudobdellovibrionaceae bacterium | reverse complement strand
TAATGCTACACAATTTCAGTTAGGCCTTAGCAGTAGTTGGGAGGCCGATATATGGGGCAAGCTTAACAGTAACAAACGTGCCAGTTTTGCCAACCTTTTGCAGACCGAAGCGGCGGCCCGTGCCGTAAAAACCGGGTTGGTAGCACAGGTGGCCAACCTGTATTTTAGCCTGTTGGCCTTTGACCAGCAACTGGCCATTACACGGCAAACAGTGCAAAACTGGGATACCACCGTGCAAACCATAAAAGAATTGAAAAAGGCGGCGCTGGTAACCGAGGCAGCGGTGGTACAGAGCGAGGCACAGCGATATGCTGCCGAGGTAACCATACCCGACCTGAAGCGCGGCATTCGCGAAACTGAAAATGCATTGAGTATTTTGCTGGGCGAAGATCCGCGAGCCATTAACCGAAACGATCTTGACAACGAACAGGTAACCCCGGTTATGCAAACGGGCATACCTGCCCAACTGTTGGCCAACCGGCCCGACGTGCAGCAGGCTGAGCTGAACTATCGCTACAACTTTGAGCTGACCAATGTGGCCCGTGCCTTTTTTTATCCTTCGCTTACCATTACGGGTTCGGCGGGATTAAATGCTTTAAAGGCATCGGACTTTTTTGATGTAAGCAGCCTTGCAGTCAGCATTGGCGCCGGGCTGGTACAACCCATTTTTAATCAACGCCAAAACCGCACCCGCTTGCTGGTGGCGCAGGCTGCCCAGCAGGGCGCATTCATCTCGTTTCAAAAAGCGTTGCTGGTTGCGGGCCAGGAAGTATCGAACGCTTTGTACAGTTACGATATGGCACGCGAAAAAATGAGTGTGCGCACCAACCAGCTCGATGCTTTGCAAAAATCAGTCAACTACTCGCAGGAGCTGTTGAAATATGGCTTTGCCAATTACACAGAAGTGATACAGGCCCGGCAGGCATTGCTGGCTGCCGAACTGGGCAAGGTAAACGACCGGCTGCAACAGCTACAGGCCACCGTATCGCTATACCGGGCGCTGGGTGGTGGGTGGAGAGAGTAGGATGTATTGATTTGGTAATTTGTTTTACTTATTGTTGGTTGTATCATTTGTATCCGCCGCAGGGCTTGGCTATTATTTTTTGGAGGTTGGCAGCAGGTACGTTATTCAATATTGTTGTGTCATCTGGTCACATCCCGGCCGTAGCGTCATAACACTTGTACCCTTAGTTTACTATCGGGCATAAAAAATCCAATAACTAGTTAAAAATTAAACTTATCCTTCAATCGCAAACGTAAGTTGAGAATAATACAGCTACATTATGGCGATTGCAAAAGGCGCATTCATCTTTTGGTTTTCTTTTCTAAAGGCTTGAGTAAACGGCATTAAATTACCGATGCGTAGTTTTATCCAACTAAAACCTTTAACCAAAATGCCCTCAAAAACGCTAGCCATAACCTCCACCATTACATTAGTATTAACCATTACTTTGGCAGTCCTCAGTTTTATTGGCGTTGCCTTTACTGGTTTTTATCCAGGGATGATAATATTATGGCTGTTGCCGCTTATACCCATAGCCTCAAAGTATTTTGGCATGAAGCGCCTTAACAGCAATGGTAATTATGTAAACAGGTATAATACTGCACTAACGGTGTTAAACTTGCTCACTATTTTAGTGGTGTTATGGATGACCATGGTAATAGTACACGACCGTGTGCTTAAGGACTGTTGTTGAATTTGCGAAAACGTTAATAGTTAACTGATAGACGAGGTATGGATAAACTTTAAATGTTTCGGCGTTACTTCGGGTTGCCACATCCGTGATTTTAAAAATCTTACTGAATGCAGCATCAACCATGGTATAGTGGGGCAGTTTTTTGTCTGCGTTTTAATTGCTTTGTTCTTAGTAATTGAATTCACATGAGGAAATAGTACTGTCGCTTTGCATTACTCCACTGCTAAAATGTCTGACAGTAACTGGCGGAACAACTACCTTAATCCGGTCATAGTATCCCTTTGTAACTGTTACAGTTTTATTGCCTTCCCCGGTACTATACCAGCTATCACCGGCTCCATGATCTATTTGAAAAACCATTTCATTGTTGG
>JANNCH010000001.1:0-3127 GCA_031386315.1 Pseudobdellovibrionaceae bacterium | reverse complement strand
TCCCAAGGTGGGCACAGGATTGAGGGGCGAGGAGTCGAGCAGGACAAAGTTCTTTACTATAACCTCGTTGAGATGCAAAAAGGGAAGGACCCTTGGTTAGAAGCCATTTTGCGAGACTAGGCTAAGACTAAGCTAGGCTGTAAACTGGACCTGAAATTGGGCTTTGGTCCTCTCGAAAAAATGTTTCGTAGTGAGATAATCATTATGAGACGTCAATGTGCTTTTCGTCAGGTGCAAAAACACTTGTCAGTTTAAAGCACGGTAGTGAACAAGGGCTCGGCACGAACCTCGCAATGTAAGTAAGCACTAGTTGATATGCATCTTACAGAACGGGGATTTTTTATGGAGAAAAGCAACGTGATTGAATTTCCAAAAAAGCAAAGTTTGAGAAAAAGACTCAACGACAAAGCACAAGATCAAAAAGCTGTTTTGTCGCTTTCGATCGCCTCTGTATTGCTTGTATCCCTCTTATTAAATCAGTGGTTAGTGGGCGGTAACAACCAAGCTGCTAATAGTTCTGGATCTCGTCAGATCGCAAGTTTCAATGATAACTTTGCCCAAGATGTAAAATGGGAACATGACTTTGCAAAAGAGCTATCGCAAAAAGATCTTCAGGTATCAGCAAAACTAGCAGAACGCCCGACGGTTCGTGATGATTTGGTGTTTGGTTTTTTGCAAGGCAAGTACGGTATGAAACTTACAAAGGGTCATATTGAATCCTTGGAATTCATCGACGCTCAGGCCGGCGAGCAACCTATGTCCATTGAAAACAAAGATAATTTTTTAATGAGCTACCGTGATGCCTTTGGCCTAGACTTCCGTCAGGTAAGCGTCACTGAAAAGAACGCCAGCGAAGAAATCTACAGCCTTTTCAGTGATAATAAAATTATTGTTGGTTCTGCTCGCTTCGCTTTAGATGACCAAGGTCGTGTGGTCTCTGTAAAAATCACTCAATAATCATAGGCAAATCATCAACTTAATTCTGACTTAGGCCGATACGTTTCTTATGGTAATAAGAGATCTATCGGCTCCAGAAAGTCGCTCCCAAGTTTTTCGAGAAGAAGTGCGAATCGCATTTGTATCCGATCGCTTTATTGCAGCTGTTCTCGATTTTTTAATTTTTTCACCAGTCGTTAGTTTCTGTGTTGCGGGTTTTTTAAAAGAAATAAAAACTTATTTGTTGATCGATCCGCAATCATTTGAGGCTTCAATAATTTGGTTTTTATTTTTAGTAGCCTCAGCGGGCTTGGTCGTTTTTATTCAAGCGCTATTTTTGTATTTCTGGAATGCGACGCCAGGACAAAGATTTATGCAAATGAAAGTGATTTCATACCCTCGTCGTTTTGAAGCACTTACTTTTGCGCAATGTCTTTTGCGCTCTACATTATGGGCTCTAAGCTTTGGCCTGGTGGCAGCGCCCTTTCTAGAGGTTATCGGACACCCATTGCGTCGTTCGTTTCACGAAAGAGCTTCGGACACTTTGGTTATCACTTTAAAAGAAGAGCAAGATGACGGGCCTTTGTTATTAGAAAGAAAATTTGTGGGCTCGTGGCTGCGAATGTTTTTTCTTTTGGTATTTTTGGTTGGTGGTCTTTACGGTGTTAAGACCTACCGCATGGTTCATGATGGACAGTTCGCCACTACACAGGCTGAAGATAAACATTTGCTTTGTAATCAAATCGGAACAGATAGCTATGTAGGTGCTCAGCGTATCGATATGGCCACGGCAATGTTTCTAAGCGATGAAGTGACAGCAGATTGCTTGCGCAAAGAAGCTGACTATGCGCTTTGGAATTCTTTAGAAAGTGAAAAATCTTGGGCCTATTTGGCCAAAGCCATCTTGTCAGATGATAAAATGGATCAAGAGCGCTACTTTACCAAATCATGCGAATGGGATAAAAAAGTAGAGCCCTGTCATTTGGCGAAGTATATGGCGCAAGATGAAGACCAAGATGTCAATGTGCTCACTAAAGCGCACTTAGTATCGGTGACTTCGCGGATATTGATGCTCAACGATATGATCGAGCAGAAAAAATATGTACGAGCCATCGCTGTTATAAAAGACTTACAGCATGAAACTCCACTGCATGCTGCAATGGAAAAGCAATACGTACGCTCAGTATGGGCACTGCATGAAGAGTCCAAGAGTTCAGGTATGTCACGTCGACCTGCCAGCGAGCTGAATGAAGATATCATTCGCGAGTTCAAAGAAAAATATGGTGTGAAATGATCATGCCTGCGCCCGCGGATTTAAAGCCCTTGGGTCGCTACCCCTTAACGTGGACACTGCTTGCGTTGAATGTACTGATTTTTGTGATGATATTCAATGGTCGACCTGACAATTATGCTGATCAAAAAATTTTACAAACGGATGGGATCGAAATCACTGGTCGTCTGTACTCTCAATACCTAGAGGGTCTGTCGGCTGCAGAACAGTTGGTTAAGCCAAAGTGGATTCATAATATGAAGACCACGAATCCCGAACAAATGGAAATCTTAGGGGCCTATGCTCTGCGCGATCGTAGTTTTTTAAATATTGCAGAAACATAGAGTTTTCACGGTGACAGTGTTCGTATTGATGATTGGAAAAAAGACCTCACTCAGTTTAAAAATTATTATTTCAATCAGTCCATTTTTTTGTTTGGGTTGCATTCATTTGAAAAACAAAACCCCTTGGGTTGGATTACCTATCAGTTCGCCCATTCGGGTTGGTTGCATCTGATTAGCAATATGATTTTTTTAGTTCTCATGGGTGTCGCTGTTGAGGCCATTGCCGGCAGCTGGGCTTTGATGCTTGTTTATGTTTTAGGTGGCATGGCAGGTGGTTTGGTATTTCTTTTGCTAAATTCCCATGGTGCCGTTCCTATGGTGGGTGCGAGTGCCTCGGTGAGTGCGCTGCTGTCGTTTTATTGTGTTGTTGAGCAGCGCAAGCGCATCCGCTATTTATATTTTATTTCACCCTTTGTTGGGCAAAATGGATTTATATATCTGCCAACTTTGTTGATCTTTCCACTTTTTTTATTGGTCGACTTCGGAAGCTTGATGGCAACACCTGACGGCCTTGGCAGTGGGGTCGCTTATTCGGCTCACATTGGTGGAACCCTTTTTGGTTTGCTATCCGGAGCCT
>JANNCH010000659.1:0-6808 GCA_031386315.1 Pseudobdellovibrionaceae bacterium | reverse complement strand
CCGCTTGCAATCGTGCTTGCTCTAATGCTTCGCAAATCAGCTGGCGAATTGCTGGCTACTCTATGCCTACAAGCTCAGTTGTTAAACTGAGCGCTATCAAAGCAGCTCTTGAAGGTGGTCCACTTGTCACAACCTTGTCTGTCTACCAGGACTTTATGAACTACCGCGGTGGTATTTACAAGCATGTTAGCGGAAAATATTTGGGTGGCCATGCCATTTCATTGATTGGTTATGATGATGCCAGACGTGTTTTCATTATTAAAAATAGCTGGGGTACTGACTGGGGCGAGGGTGGCTTTGCTCGTATTTCATACGATGATAGCTCAGGCATCGGTGCATCGACTTGGAAATACTATGTGAAGTCTGCTAAAGTGTTCAACATCGAAAGTCTTGATTCAATGGTCAAAACAAATGACGAGCTCACAGATGAGACTTTTGCAAAATCAGCAGTAACTATTGATGAAAATCCAGACCTAACAACAACTTTAAGCGAGTCACAAAACATTTCGACTGTTTCATTAAACACAAGTTCAAAAAATGCATTTGAAGAAATTGAAATGCATCAAAAGTACCATGGACAAACAATGCGTGTACTCAAAGTACCAATGAAAGATGCCGTCTTGGACATCAAAATCAAAACAGACCAGTGGCAAAATGGCGAATGGGAAGTCTTTTTTGTAGGTCGCAACAAAAACGACCCTACCCGCGACAAAGTTGAATCTGAGCACTATTTCATCAACGTACGAAATTAATTAGCGACTCTTTTTTACGGGACGCTGAGGGCCTGACTTTTTAGAAAAGTCAGGCCTTTTTGTTTCAAATTTTTTGCCAGAGTTTTTCTTTTTACCTGCAAACTGAGGTCTAGAATCAGATTTGTTTTTAGCGCCGTACTGAGTTTTAGGATCTTTTTTATCTTTTGAATCTGGTTTTTTGCGATCATCTTTTTTACGATCGTCATATTTTTTGCGTGGCTCAAAAAATTTAAAATTTGGATCTACTTTTATTTCTTTTGCACCCTGCAAGTAAACCGCTATACGTCGATACATACGTGTATCCGAAGGTGTCACAAACGTAATCGCATTGCCTGAACGACCTGCACGGGCTGTGCGGCCGATACGGTGCAAAAAGTCCTCTGATTGAAAAGGCAAATCAAAATTAATAACATGATCTACATGGGGTACATCTAAACCACGCGCTAACAAATCGGTTGCCACAACCACGCGAATTTCACCAGTGCGAAACTCACGCACCACACGATTGCGATGCCCCTGTGACAAGTCCCCGTGAATTAGATCAGTCGAAAAACCATAGTCTTTCAAATATTGACCCACATTTTCGCAACTTTCGCGGTTGCCAGTAAAAACAATAACACCACCCTTAGTCGCATTGAGTTCATCTAATAGGCGATCATTTTTCATAGAGCGATCAATAAGCAATACTTTTTGAGTCAGGCTTGTCACAGGTTCTTCTGCTTGTGCTGTGCGAATCATAAATGCATTTTCACGCATAAATATTTCGACAATAGATTCTACTGGCTTACTAAAGCTTGCTGAAAACATCATCGTTTGGCGGCGACCTCGCATCGTGTGCTGAATATTGTTTAACTGAGGGGCAAAACCCATGTCCAACATGCGATCCGCTTCATCAATGACAATGTATTCAACATTTTGCAAAAGCAGCTTGTTTGACTGCAGGTGATCATTCAAACGCCCCGGTGTCGCCACAATGACACGAGGATTTTTTTTAAGCTGATTGCTTTGCTTAGAGCCAGTCGTGCCGCCGATTGCTAAACATGTTGAAATCGGCATTTCTGCACAGAGCTCTAAAAAAACTTTGTAAATCTGCTGAGCCATTTCGCGACTTGGTGACAAAACCAAGGCACGCGCTTCTGGTCTGTTTCCAAGACTGGTCAAGATCGACAGGGCGAATGCCAAGGTCTTACCACTGCCCGTTTGTGCCACGGCAATCAAGTCAGCGCCGGTCTGGCCGACGGGAATGGCTTGGCTCTGTACTAGGGTTGGTTTCGAGATCGACATCTTCTCGAGGGCTGCTAGTAGGGCTGGGTTTAAGTTCATTTCTTGAAAGGTATTGACGCGTAGCTCAGAGGTTTGGAATTTCATAGGGCAGCTCTATCACATTACATCTGGCAAAAGAATGACTATCTACAGATTTGAAAAAAAATGCCCCTCGTTTCCACGAGGAGCACATTGAAATCGTTGTAGATTTTGGTTTTAGACTACTTTCTGCAGTTAGTGAAAGTATCGCCTTCAAAAGATAGATTCAATGCAGCTACCTGCAAAGTTTCTGTGTCTTTTGCAGATGAGCTCACTGTTGCAAGGCCCTTCAGGTGGGCATCCACAATTGTGGAATTTTCATCACGAGGAACCGAGAAAAAATACAAAGTCACTTCTACATGGGGAATTGATACTCCACCCACATTCAAAGTTTGAATTTTATAAACATTGTCTGGCAGTTTGACACTTCTGTTTTTGCAGTTATAAGTTCCGTCTTTATAAGCCGCTGCAGAAAAGCTGATAAGTGAAATAAAAGCGATCGCAAAAATCCGTTTCATAGAGATCTCCTATTTAATATAATAAAATAGTAGGCCTTTTCAAAGAAACCCGTCACGTCAATAATTATAAAAATCGCTCTAAAGCGAGATGTGTCGGTATGGGTTGACCGAATATGCTTTTCACCAAGGTTCTCGCAGCATGAAAACTCAAACCTATTCCATGGCCTGAACAGCCCGTCATTATATGAATATTTTTATTATCTGCACAACCGAGCATCATTTGACCATCGGGCGAAAAGCCCATAACCCCTGACCACTGAAAGGCCACCTTGGCTTGCTTGCCGAATTTAAAATGATCTTGGATGAAGTGAAGTAATGCGTTTTGTATTAGAGGCGTGGTTTCATCTGCATAGGTATTTTCAGAATCGAGTGCCAAGTTTCGAAATCCCCCCACCAAAAGATGACCCGTTGGTAATTGTCGAAAGTAACACAGATGCTTTGTCAGATAGCATGGCCCCTTAACGAATACAGGCAGCGGCTCAGTTAAAACTATCTGCCCCCGCCCCGGCTTAATCAATGCTTCAAAATTTTCTAAAACCTGTGGTAAGTACGCATTCAAAGTTAAAATAATTTTCGATGCGGTGAAAACACCTTTATCCGTGTGAATAATTTGTTCAGTTGCATTTTTGTCTAGCGACATAACGGTGACGCCCTCGTGCACATCCGCATTTAATTTCGAACGAAGCTGGTTTAGTAATTTCACTGGATGGATATACCCGTCACCGGCATACTGAATGCCCCCATCAAAACCCGTCACTCCATAATCACTTTCAAGGTGCTGGGGGCTTACTTCGGTTACATCAATGCCCGCTTGTCGCATCGTCTGTGAAATTTCTTGATATTTCAGCCAATGTTCAGAGCTTGGAGCCACCGTGCATGAACCCGTCTGCCTGTAGTCAAGATCATCGCCTTTGTCTTGAATAACATGTTCAATTAACAGTTTACGATTCTCTTCAGAAAACTTCCAGATTTCGACGGCCTTTGCCAAACCGAACTGCTGATTCAGTTTAATAAAATGCTCGGTCGAACCACAGGTAACAAATCCTGCATTTCTGCCGGACGCCCCAAAACCAAGTCGCTCTTTTTCAAGAATTGCGATCTTTAATGTGGGGTTCTCTTGTTGCAACCAGTAGGCAGTTGATAGGCCAGCGATACCACAGCCAACAATCACATAATCATAGTTTTTTTTACTTGATAATGTGTTCACAATTTTTTGCTCTAACCAATAGGACTGACTCATAGACATCCTTATAAATACTTTATCATCTCTTCAGCAGTACAACGACAAGGCTTTCCGTCTAAAACGCATTCATAATCCACATCAATCCAATATTCATTGTGAGTGGCAACACTTTCGAATCCGTATTTCGCTAAATATCGAACAGAAGAATTATTTGGCGATTCTTTCCATGCATGGGTCACAATGGCAGTAGCACCTAATTTTTTAAAACATTCAATGGCCGCGTTTGATAGCAGAGGCCCCCACCCTTGACCTTGCACCAAAGGGTCAATAAACAGACTTTGAAAATATCCTACTTTTTCTATTGGTACATTCCAAAGATCAGGACGTAATTTATCGCCTTTTCCCTGATTCCAAGCACCCGGCGGATACGCCAACCTTAGACCAAAAATATTATCCTTATTTGCTAAAACGAACGAGCACATAACGTTATCGACTATGGACTGCTGGCAACGCTCTTTGAGCTCTTCCAAGCTAAAATAATTTAGACCAATCGTGCGATCAGTGAATTCTTTCACTTTATCAAGATCAGTAAAATCAAGTGGTCGAATTTTTAACGAATCAATGTTCTGGGGGCTCATCAAATACTTTCGCCTTTATGGCTGCAGGTCTAGACATCAATCTTTCCATGTATCTTTTGATAACCGGGTTCGGTACCACCAAAAAATCCCATACACCAGGGATCACAGCTGCTAGCATAATATCAGCTGCCGAAAATCCACTTGCCAAGATATAATCTTGCTTACTTAAAACGGGCAGCAAAGCCTGTTCAAGAATTTTGCATTGCTCTTTTGCAAATTGATGTGTTTCTGTTTTTTCTTGCGGAGTTCGCATATGAGTAAACATACGAGCAACAACACATTCCAAACTAGCCACAGACCATACCATCCACTGCAAATACTCGGCACGTTCTTTTGAATCTAAAGTGGGTGCTAATTTTACTTTTGTATAACTATCAGCTAGATAAAGACAAATTGCACCGGACTCAAACATCAGGGTATTGCCGTCTCTTAACGTGGGCACCCGTCCCATGGGATTAAGCTTGCGATATTCAGGGGTATCCATCTCGCCGGCATTCTTTTTTAAATAGTGATCTTTATATGGCACACCGAGCTCTTCCAATAGCCACCTAACTCGGTCGCTACGATCTTGATTAGCCATGCAATATATTTCGACTGTCTGCATATTTATCCCCCAAAACAGTAGCAGTTTAAGCTCTATCTGTTAGTCTTAGCAAATGACTTCGAAAAGAATTTTAAAAACTATTGTTGCCCTTTCGGTTCACTTCACCACACAAGGAGCCCTTGCCATGTCGCCCACATATTTTTTTAAAAATTTAAATTCTAACACCATGGGCAGTGTTCTTGAATTCTACAAGCCAGATGCCATCTTCGTCGACCCCATGGGCGAGGTCAAAGGGGCCAAAAATATTCAAGCCTATTATGCCTATCAGTATAAAAATGCAGAAAAAATTTCTTGGACTACAGAACCTGAAATTATACAGGGCAAAATTCACATTCTTATTTGGACTATGCACTTAACCGCTTCCTCTTTAAATGGGGGCAAAGCTTTTGATGTACAGGGGATGTCACGATTTATTATCGAAGAAGATGGCAAAGCTTCGTTCCATCAGGATTATTTTGATGTTGGTGCTTTTGTTTATGAAAAAGTTCCGGTTTTGAAAAATATCATTTTCTTTGTCAAAGATCGCATGAAAAAAGGACTCCACGAGCAAGAGGCTGCCAATAAATAATTCTCTTTTACTTGCTTGGATATTCATGGCCTTTGTCATGGGTATACTCTGGGCTAGACAAACCAAAACACTGAATGCAAATTCTGTCGATGCCGCTTGGGCCCTAGGTTTTTCGGGCTGTTCACTGATTGGTCTTTTCAGCCTTAGGCAGGGCGAAATTCATTGGCGCTCTGTTCTTGTTACAATTTGCATAATGGCCTGGTCGCTACGATTGGGCATGTATCTACTCACGACACGAGTGCTTACCAAAAAAGCTGAAGATGGGCGCTACAATCGCCTTCGCACTGAAAACCACTGGGGCCAAGGCTCATTTTTTTTGATGTACCAATTTCAAGCCCTGCTCGTTGCCGCACTTGCAACTCCCATTTATGCGGCCATGGGGCAGATAGGTTCTCAATTCAGAATTTGGGATGCCTTGGGGATAGCTGTGTGGATAGCTGCCGTTTTCGGTGAAGCACTTTCAGATCGACAGTTGCATGCATTTTTAAAAATTCCAGAAAACAAAGGTCGCACTTGCCAGATAGGACTTTGGAAATACTCGCGCCATCCAAATTATTTTTTTGAGTGGCTACATTGGTGGGCCTACGTTTTATTTGCTGTTGGCGCCGACAACTTTGCTCTCAGTCTGATCGGGCCAGCGCTGATGCTTTGGTTTTTGATCAAAGTAACTGGTATCCCCGCAACAGAAAAACAAGCTCTGCGTTCGCGCTCTGACTATGCTGAATACCAAAAGCGCACAAGCGCTTTTATTCCCTGGTTTCAGAAACCTTAGATTTTTTTTGCAGGAAGCTTTCGAGGAATTCCCTTGCTCGCTAAAAGACGACGTTGTTTGCTGTCAGACTTTTTATTTTTACTCTGGGCTAATTTCTTTTTCGGCGTCTTTGTATTTTTAGAAACCTTTGTCTGACTAGCAAGTTTACGCTTTTTATTTTTGATCGCACTCATCTTTGCCTTAGGCGCTTCTACCACTCGCATAGTTAATCCATAGTCATCATCATGCTTAAAGTACTCTTGTGCACGCCGTGCACCGGGGCTCATCACTTGTTTTTTTGCTTGCTTACTAGACAAGGATTTTTTAGACGCTACTTTTGTATTAGCATATGAATGCGGTCCCAACAAAAGCATCGAAAGCAAAAGAATCAACATCATGAAAATATTTGTCTTCATGATGTCTTTATCGGACTGGTCGAGGGCCTACTTAATACTACTTAAGAAATCCATACTCGACCTTGAGCCAGCATTT
>JANNCH010000630.1:0-2775 GCA_031386315.1 Pseudobdellovibrionaceae bacterium | reverse complement strand
TTCCCGACGGCGATGCACATTGCGGTGGCGGATCAGGTTCATCATCGCTTGCTGCCAATGCTTGAAAGATTGCAAAAATCCCTCGAGAAAAAACAAGATGAATTTAAAGGCATCGTAAAAATCGGTCGCACACATTTGATGGACGCGACACCACTGACGTTAGGCCAAGAATTTTCTGGCTATGTAACGATGATGAAGCATTCCATAGTGCGTGTGAAAAATACTTTGCCACATTTGCATGAGCTCGCCATTGGTGGCACAGCAGTGGGTACAGGTTTAAATACTCATCCAAAATTTGCAGTGGAAGTAGCAAAAGAAATTGCAGCTGAATCAAAAGTTCCATTTTTGAGCGCTGAAAATAAATTTGAAGCCTTGGCTGGCCATGATGCCTTGGTTGAAGTCAGCGGCGCTTTGAATTCATGTGCGGTTTCTTTGATGAAGATTGCCAACGATATTCGTTTGCTAGGTTCAGGCCCACGGTGCGGAATCGGCGAATTGAATTTGCCCGAGAACGAGCCAGGCTCATCGATCATGCCAGGCAAAGTGAATCCAACTCAAAGTGAGGCCATGACCATGGTCTGTGCGCAAGTGATGGGTAATAATGTGGCTGTCACAATTGGTGGCGCGAACGGACATTTTGAATTGAATGTTTTCAAGCCTTTGATCGTATTCAATGTTTTGAATTCAATTCGCTTGATCGCTGATGCCTGTGAATCCTTTGCTGAGCACTGTGTGGATGGCATTGAGGCCAATACTGCACAGATTAAGAAGCATCTTGATAACTCTTTGATGCTTGTGACGGCTCTGAACCCGCATATTGGTTATGACAACGCAGCAAAGATTGCTAAGACCGCCCATAAAAACGGGACGACTTTACGCGAAGAGGCAATAAAACTTGGACTCCTCAGCGGCGAACAATTTGATAAAGTAGTTAGGCCAGAAGAAATGGTGGGGACACTGAAGGGATGAGTTTGAATTCATTACGCTCAAAGGCAGGTTGGTTAGAAAACGCGGATATTCGTCCGTATGTCTTTGTTCGTCCTGAAAATCAGATATCTCACCCGGGCAGTCGCCATAGTTTGGATTGGTTCCATCATAAACCGATCATCAAAGATGCTTTGGATATCACTGAAATTGATTTTGCCGATCGTATTTATTCGATCGAAGAGCGCGCCTTTGGCCCTTCGAATATGGCGATGCCTCGTTGGGTATTTTATGATTGTGCTGTGATGCCAGGCTTTGTAGCGGGCTTTGCGGCGAGGCCTTCGGCGCTTTCAAAAGAAGTGCGTGATGTGATGGATCCTAAAAAATATCCAGCCTCGCTTTCGCCATTACACAAGTCTCCGTTGTTAAAACCCAAGCAATCCTTAGACGAGATGGATTGGGTCCCATTGTCATTGTTTATTATCATCCCATCGATGCACAAGGGTGAATGGATTGCTCACAATCTGTGTTCGGTGAATTCACTGCTGCCGAAAGAACATCAATTTTACGGACTGGGCTTTTTATCGAAAGCTTTCGGTTTGTGGTACGCAAATGTCGAGCAGTGTTCTGGTATGACCCAGTGGGGAAGCCCCGCGCTGCGCTTGCATGCAAACTTCGGACACCTCGAAGTAGTCGGCGCCTACGCGCCTGTTCACAGTCATGCAAAGACAATCACTTATCGTGCCGAAGTGAATACTCAGAGCTGGGAAAAGTTTTTCACCAAAGACGAAGACTACGCTTTTTTAGAAAAATTCGCGCAGACCGAGGATTTCATTGATCCTCAGGATGAAAGCAGCATGGTGACGCTGCAACAAAGAATAGAGAACGGCGAGGGCCCTTTTTATTTGAATGCGAACGAAATTGGAAAAAAAGAATTAAAAGAAAAATTAACACTTTATAAACCCAAACACTTGGACTCATACTGAGATCACAAGTTAACGAAGGAATTTCTATGTCATCAACCGCTCTACCTGCAGTCGCAAAATCATTTTTCACTTTTTGTAAAAAGTGTGATGCGGACAGATACCATGTGGTTTTGGCTCACACGACTTCAAAAACAGCAAAAATAAAATGTGAAGTCTGCGCTAGTCAAAAATCATACTCATTGCCAAAAGCTTCCACGACGACTGGAAAACCTTTGACAGGTGCGGCAGCAAAAAGACGTGAACAGTCTTTGAATTCTCGTAAATCAAGTCACCAGGCCGAGTACGATATGTTGATGGCTGACCAAAAAACAGATGTTGTTAAATACAATATGAAAGCAACTTTTGTTAAAGGTGTTAAATTAGATCATCCTAAATTCGGCATGGGCTTTATCAAAGATGCTCAGCGTGAAAAAATCGAAGTCGTTTTTCAGGACGAAGTTCGCAGTCTTATTCACAGCCGTACTTAGTCAATGTCATTTTGGACCCAAGGACTTAATCCCGAACAGGCCAAAGCTGTGGAACACAACTTTGGCCCTTTGCATATTCTTGCCGGAGCTGGTTCCGGTAAGACGACCGTGCTCGTCTCGCGCACGGGACGAATCATATCTGAGCATGTAGCTAAAGCTCAAGAAATCTGCGTCCTTACTTTTACAAATAAAGCGGCCCGAGAACTCAAACACCGTGTGAGTGTTAAGTTGGGGGCGCAAGGGCAGGGGCTGTGGGCCGGCACCTTTCATTCGTTTGGCTTGCAGATCCTTAGACGTTTTCATAAGCATGCGGGACTCTCTCCTTATTTTGGAATCGTGGATCAGAGCGATTGCAATTCGGTGATCAAAGATCTTTTGAAAGATATCAAAAATTCCAC
>JANNCH010000599.1:0-2122 GCA_031386315.1 Pseudobdellovibrionaceae bacterium | reverse complement strand
CGTTCCAAAAATTCGAGGGGTTTTTGCGGACGAAAATTTTTCCAAGACATATAATTTTCGGAAATAACTTCGACCCATTGTATGGCTAAGTTATTATCTTCAAAAAAATCAGAGTAGTGAGAGGTGCGCAGCCCAACTCCGAGGCCTAATTTCGAAAATGAATTTGAAGGTTTCATTCGCATCCTTTAAAAAGTCGCCCTGCTAGGCGCACGCGAAAAATTGATAGCGTCGTTTGAGCGACGCTATCAATCAAAATATCAAATCAAAACTAACTAGTGAGCAGCTTCGTCTTTTTTCTCGTCTTTTTTGCCGCCGCAGCCGCCTTTACCTTTGCAAGAGTCTTTTTCATGCTTGCACTCTTTGCCATCTTTGCACTCTTTACCTTTGCAGCCGTCTTTGCCTTTGCAAGATCCTTTGCCATTGCAACCGTCTTTGCCTGCTGCTGCTGCTTCTGGAGCAGCCTCTTTAGCTTTTGCATCTTTAGCAAGAGCAGTGCTGCCTGCCAACAAACCAAAAACCAACGCCCCAACCATTGCTTTATTGATGTTACCGTTCATAGTTCCTCCTTGCGCCCGTAGGCGACTGTTTCAATTTAATACTGACCAAAAGTATAGATCTCTTATGCACTCTTCGTTGATTATGGTATCCGAGTTACACTCAAAGTTAATTTATTTTTGTAACTTTACTGCTCACCTAGACGAATATATCGATAAGAGATTTAGATGGCTGACTTAAAACCCACGGACTGGCTCAAAAAATCTCTAGAAGGAGACCCCCATTCCTACGAGCTATTCCTAAATTGGGCTGCTCAATTTATACGCAATATTGCCAAAAAAAGACTAGCAGCCTGGGGGCTTAATTCTTCAGAGCTGCTCGAAGATTTTACCCAAGAAGTTCTCTTGGCCATTCATCAAAAGCGCCATACCTACTTAGACACTTTACCGGTAGAGCCTTGGATGAGCGGTATTATTCGCTACAAAAGCATCGATTGGTTGCGTAAAAACATTAACGAGAACAAGTATATTTCGTTTCAAGATAGCTTTGAACAAGTAGGTCCCGAGCAAGAAGGACATGAAAATTCAAGCATGGATATCGAGACTGTTCTTGGCACCTTAACAGCACGCCAACGGGAAGCCCTTGAACTTTCAAAAATTCAAGGCCTCAGCATCGAAGAGATTTCCAAGCAAACAGGCGTCTCGATTTCAGCTGTTAAAGTGAATATTCACCGAGCGATGAAGAGTCTGCAAAAAAGATTCGGAAAGGGGCAGGAATGATTGAAAATAAAACTTTGCAATTGATTCACAATCTGACCCAGCAACTTGAACCCACCCCTTGGTATAAGAAGCCCACGGCCATCTTCAGCCTATGGTTTTTGTTTATAATTGGATATTTTCCGTGGTTGCTAAAAAGGTTTTTTAATATTTCAATATTGAGTCTACCCGCTTTGAGTTTTTATTCACTGCTGTGCTTTAGTTTGCTGGCTGTCACATTTATTTTTGGCAGTACGTTGGTTTTGTGCCAAAGCTTTCCGGGTCGTAATTTAAAATTATCCAAGTGGATGTTTTTAACATTTTTAGCCGCGTGGTTATTAACAATCATCTTATGTTATCCATTTACAGATGCTTCGGCCCCTCACGAGGGATTTGCATATAATCATGATGACTATGGTTGCAGCACATACATATTTTTGATTGCACTTGCACCGGCCATTGCATTGCTTTTGTTAATTCGAATCTTGGCCCCAACCAGACCAAAATGGCTGGCAATGAGCGCATTACTCGCATGCTCTGCCGGGGCGGCCATCTGTTTAGAGTTTATTTGTCCTCACAAAACTATAATTCACCTTCTTTACGGGCATTTCGGCGCCATTATCGCCTTCGGTCTTCTCGGGTACCTAGCCGGCAAACGCCTGTTAAAATGGTGACTTAGCAATTCAACTGCTGTATCTTCGACCATAGATGAAACCTGAGTTACACGAAGACTGGATAGACTCCTACGCATATAGAATAGTTAAGAGCCTTCAAGATGGTGGTTTTGAAACCTACTTGGTGGGTGGTTGCGTGCGTGATTTGCTTGTAGGCATTCATCCCAAGGATTTTGACATTGCGACCGGAGCCCTTCC
>JANNCH010000527.1:0-5396 GCA_031386315.1 Pseudobdellovibrionaceae bacterium | reverse complement strand
ATTATTTTCTGTTGTCCATATATCGCTAGTTTGTACGCGTGATCTAAAAATTGCGCCTACCGATGCGCCAGCACCAATTTTTTCAGCAACCAGCAGTTTACCCGAGGGCGTACAGAGGCTATCAACCTCGCAACTTACACCGTTAGCCGCCGTCGATACCAGATACGATTTCAAACATTGGCCATTCTGCCAAAGTTCGGCCATCTGCTCTTTTATTTTTACGATAAGTCTGTACATTGATTATCTCCGGCTAGTTATGTAAAGATATTAGCATGGAAGAGATTGAAAAGTATTTTAAGTGCCCCTATTGCTTCGAAAAAATTTCGATGATTTTAGACACTAGCGTCGATGGCTATCAAACCTATGTCGAAGACTGCGAAGTCTGCTGCAATCCAATTCAAGTTTCATATAATTGTGAAAACTCAGGCGTGAAAGGCATCAGCGCAGGCAAAGCCTACGGCTGATTTTTAACTCCGTATGTCTGTCGGATCGATTGAATAACCTGATCCAATTTTGAAAGAAACTGGGATCTATCTTTTTTTTCCATCGCCGAGGGACCACCGCGCATTTCACCCATATGACGAAGATTTGCCATCAGTTCGCGTGTCACCAATGCAGAGCCAATGCTATCTTCTGTAAGCTCTTGCCCTTTGGGGCCGATGACTCGGGCCTGTTTTTTAATACATCGATCCGCAAGCAATAGATCAGATGTAATAGCAATATCACCTTTTTCGATTTTTTCAGCCATCCAGTCATCCGCAGCATCGAAACCGCCCGACACAACAATCATCTCAATATCAGCACCGAATGGAAGGCTCATCGCGCGATTCGCCACAAGAAACACTTTCATTTTATAGCGGGCAGCCACTTTATAGATTTCATCTTTAACGGCGCAGCCATCACCATCAATATAAATATTTAGCATGAATCAATCTTAGCAATATTATCTGAGCTCGTCGCTACATTTTAACTCGACTTTTATATTGAATAATCCAGACCTACGGACAGATGAATATCGATGATAGTCCAAAGCCTCTGCAGAGTTCTCGTTTAAAATATTTGATTGCAGCTCCGTAAGATAGAATAGAAGTTCTAGAAAAATTCTGTTTGAGGGGAAAATATGAGCGCCTACTGCTATTTGATCATCACCATCCTTTTCTTTTGTGTTTCACTAGCGCAGGCAGAAGATGACTTAGAGTCTTTAATACAAGAGCGTATGCCTGCCGTTCCAAAATTTGTTCTTGGATACAATGAAGGCTGGTTCGGAAATCATTTTGGATCTGGCCTTACTTCAAATTTTAAATCTTCATATGTAGACGAGGTATTTAAAAGCATCAAGGCTGCCGGAGGCGATGTCGTTCGAGTTTGGCTGTTCGAAAAAGAGCAGGGAATCAAGCTTGGCCAGCACACACCACAAAGTCGTGGCGTTGACTCACAAATGTTAATTAATATTTCAAAAATATTGGATATCGCACGCAAGCGTAAAGTCTTTGTATACATTACGTTGTTTGATGGTAACGACATGCCGAGCGGAAGAAGCCCTCAGCGTGATTATTACTTTAATTTACTCAACAATAAATTTGGCGAAGCCGATGCCTTCAGAAGAAATGTACTGAAACCAGTTTTACATGTTTTGAATAAGCACAGAGATGTCATCTACGGTCTTGATTTGATGAATGAAATCGAAGCCACTCTTGTACGCTTTTACTGGGTCAACACTTGGCATAGTCCACGCGGCTGGATGCAGGGAATGCGTCAATACATTAAAGCCTACAGCCCATGGTTGAAAGTCACCACAAGTTCAGGCTGGCATATTAGCTATGTGACCATTCCCTCTGGCTTTTTTTCGGGGTTGGGTTTGGACTTCTACGACATGCACTTGTATGCAGATAATAATCTAGAGGTTCTTCCACTTGGCAGCATATGCAATCGTGCACGCAAAGATAATGTTCCAATCATTCTTGGTGAATTTGGACAGCTCTCAAAAAGACAAGATGATGGTCTTCAAGAAAGAACGACGCGTATGTTTCTATCGATCGTGCGTGGCTCTTGCTTTTCGGGGGCTCTTGCATGGCGATTTGATAAATCAGAAAACTGGTGGAACTATCAACGTGCCGATGGAAGCCTACGACCAGCCGGCAAACTCATGCAAAGCTTCAAATCACTTTTAAATCAGGAAGAGCAGGCTGTGACAGAATAATCTCTGGTAACAGTTTTACTTTTCCAACAATACTAGTAAGCACATCAAAATAGGCAGGGTCAAAATCCTGCCTACGCTCTGACAGCAGTATAAACGGCAGATTGCAAGATAGAGCGCGAATTTCATTTAATAGCTGAGTTCCACTCATGGTAGATAGTGCAAAGTCTGAAATGACCATACAGAATTTTTTTTCATCAATAAGAGTCATAGCCTCTTGACCACTACGGGCCTCATTAACTTCGAACTGCTCTGCTTCCAACAATGAGCGCATACAGCAACTCAGTGTTTCATCATCTGTGACGACTAATATGCGATTTGTATGCTTTCTCATATATATAATATCGGTCGGCTATTACAGAAACATCATGCAATATTTCTTGATATTGATTGTCTCAAAAGTAACTTAATTTTGTTTATAATGGCGTGGCGCCTTATGTAGTCAAGATTCCTTTACATGTCTTGCACTAGGATCTATAAAATACATATGAATACAGAACTGATTGTGCTCTTTTTAGCTGTTGTGCTTGGAACTCTGCAAATACTCTTGGCAGCAGCAGCCATCACTAAGCAGCGCGGTTTAAAATGGAATCTCAGTTCTCGAGATGGCAATCCACCCCCACTTTCTGGTAATGCAGAACGCATGGATCGCGCACTTCAAAACTTCAAAGAAACTTTTCCTCTGTTTTTGGCTGCGATATTTCTTGTGATCGCAACGAACCGGACAGGAAACGTCAGTGCTGTCTCAGCCTGTGTTTACATTTTTGCACGTGCCCTTTATTTTCCAATTTACGTTCTCGATATCACGGTTGTGCGCTCTCTGGTTTGGGGAATCTCAGTGCTTGGTATCGTTGGTATTTTATTGCAGCTATTCATCTAAATTTATCTCAAAATGAGATGCCCATGAAAACTCTCGCCAACACGGCTATAACATTAGACACCTTTGACCAGGCAGATCGCCTGAGCTCTTACAAATATATATCAGATGCAAAAGCTCTTAGTATTTGAATAGATTTTTACTTAATTTGGATTCGATTTTTCTAACCGCTTCATTAAACCCGCATCCCGTTCAGTTACTAAATTAATAACCAATCCATTGCGACCAGCACGCGCCGTACGACCCACTCGATGAAGGTAATTCGCCATTTCTTTCGGAAGATGATAATTGATAACTCGCCCAATATGATCCACATCCAGACCACGCGCGGCTAAATCTGTCGAAATCAATAAATCTATTTCACCTTTTCGAAAGGCCTTTAGATTTGCACGACGCTGAACTTTGTCCATTTCGCCACGATAGATCAAGCATTTGTGACCGGTCTTTGTTAGTAGCTCTGCAAGGACATCACACTGCTTGCGTGTGTTTGTAAAAATCAGCGTGCCACCAGGTGATGGCTTTGCCAGTATGGTTTCTAAAAGCGGGAAACGCTTGCCATCCACCACATTGCGATTGCTCGTTTTCAAAGTAGCTACAACTTTATTACTATTTTTAGCACGAATGACCTCGGCCCCTTTGAAGAGCTGACCCATTAACTCTTCAACTTTGGGTGATACCGTTGCTGAAAACAAAGCCAGCTGGCGATCTGCAGGGCATTCTGAAGCCAAGCGGTTAGCATCTGGCAAAAAGCCCTGATCTAACATTTGGTCTGCTTCATCGAAAATAAGAATACGCACGTCACTTAAGCTGACTAATTTTCGATCAATCAATTGCACCAAACGTCCCGGCGTCGCAACTAACACTTCAAATGCACCACTGACATTTTTTTTCGCAACATCGAGCCCTGTGCCACCTAAAACTGTGCGTATGCGCAGTCGAGTGTTGTGCGAAAATGGCTTAAATACTTTTGAAATTTGCTCGCCCAAATCACGGGTCGGAACAATAACAACTGCTCGAGGGCGGCTTTCTTCAGTGACAGATTTGCCTTCAATTTCCAATGATTTCATCATATGCAAAACAGGCAAAACGTATGCGAGAGTTTTTCCGCTTCCGGTTTGTGAAACCCCTACAACCGAGCGCCCTTCCATCAATAAGGGGATTGAACTAGCCTGAATTTCTGTCGGCGTGGTTAGTTCTTTTTCAACAAGAGTTGCTTGAATAGTTTTGAGCAGTTTGAATTGAGAAAATGAGTTCATAGGGGCAGAGCCTAGACGCGATGACCTACCTATGTAAAGGGCTCTTATTCGGTTGATTATTAATTACATGAATTTCGATGCAAACGGCAGGTTCAAAGGCTAAACTTCCCCTCATGCCATTGGATTTTAAGAAGCTTTTGAGTGCCCGATTCCTCTTTACCTTTGCCGTACAAATGCAGGCGGTCGCTCTAGGGTGGCGAATCTATGATCTTTTAAAGGATCCCCTTTACCTTGGATTCATTGGCTTGGCAGAAGCCGTACCCGCCATCGGCTTAGCTTTATACGCCGGCTACCTTGTGGATCGAATGCGTCCTCTTTTGATTTACCGAAGTGTGATGTATATCAGTCTACTGTCAGGTGTTGTTGTTCTGATAGAGCATCTTTTTGAATCTCAAATGACCTTATCCCTGCAAGTGGGACTGCTATATTCAGCCGCCTTCTTAACTGGTACGGCCCGTTCGTTTTCTCAGCCGGCTATATTTGCAGCGGTCCCTCGACTAGTAGAGCGCAGCTTATTGATGCGGGCGACAGCCATGTCGAGCTCAGCTATGCAAGTCGCTCGAATTGCCGGCCCTGCCTTTGGGGGCTTGATCTTTGGATTTTTCGGCGCCGTTGTCTCTTCAAGCATTGTTTGTCTGCTATTGGTTGCGGCAAGTCTTGCGATGATTCTTATTCGTAAAGATATTCCTGCCCCCGAAAGTCTGCACCAACATGCCTCCATTAAGGATGAACTTTTATCAGGCGGAAGGTTTGTATTTAAACACCCCATTTTGTTTCCAGCGCTTTCGCTAGATATGATTTCTGTACTTTTTGGCGGAGTAACCGCCTTGCTGCCCATCTTTGCCCAAGATATTTTATTTGTTGGACCAAAGGGACTCGGGGCTTTGTATGTGAGATCGGGGCAGCCGTTAACTCCTCAGCAGCTTGGTGGTGGCAAAGAAAAACGAGCAGGAACTTTAGCGACCCCCTTAATTGTGGGTTTGGGAGAGGCGATCAAGCGCCAGCCGGAGGATCCGGGCTCGATCGTGCACGAAACGTTGGCGAGCTTCGACGCAGTCGGGTTCAC
>JANNCH010000526.1:0-3387 GCA_031386315.1 Pseudobdellovibrionaceae bacterium | reverse complement strand
ACCCCAGGGTTTTTGAGCAGCCTCCAGTGTTTCGCAAAAGTTTTTTTCAAATTGTTCGATGAACTTAGGGTCTGTTTGTGCTTTTTCGGCTTGAAGTGAAAGCACGCGCTCTTGAGATCTCTTATACAATTCATGGTGCGGATCAATTTGCAGCCAGGCTTCATGCGCAAATGAAAAATTCACGTGCGGAGTATGAACAGGGCTTTTGATATATGGATTTAAGTGAATCAGTGTCAAACCAACCATGGCATCGGCCATGTATTTGAGGGGTTCTGATGTTGAAGTTCCCTTAAACTTTTTTTCGTCATTCCAGAAGTGAATTTTGACAGGTTTTAGGCTGCCTTTTTCCATCGAAATTTCGTAACCAAGTTTAATATGGCTGTGTGACTTCATGCATACTCCGTTGCTTTAAAAATCCTTGAACACTGTTGTCCTGTAGTTTTGTCGGCAAAAAATGAGTGTTGTTAGAGTCGTGTTTTTATGAGAGCTTTTCAGATCGAAAGTCGAGGTCCGCAATTGATTGGTTTTGGACACTGGGTGGATGCCCATGCACATTTAGCAGATGAACGCTGGGAGGCCCTTGGGCCAGCCGCCGTCGACGCCGTCATCTCAGAGGCCATCAAATTAGGGGTCGGTTACTTTATGCAAGGCGGGGTAGGGCCTGCGGACTGGCAGCGCCAGAAGAACCTTAAAGAACGTCACTCTGGTCTTATCGGACTGTGCTTTGGCCTGCACCCGTATTGGGTCGCAGCCCATACAAAAAGCGACTGTGAGAATGCTCTGGATATTTTAGCTCCACTTTTATCTGAAACCCAAGGATTGGGCGAAATGGGTTTGGACTTTCGCCCGCACATCATGCTTGAAAGCAAAGATCTGCAGATCAGTATGTTTGAAAACCAAATCGAGCTTGCCGAGGCCACGGGCAAACCCATGGTTCTACATTTGGTGCAGGCCCATGATGAAGCCCAACATATTTTTGATATTTGGGGGGTGCCTCCGGCAAAGGGAATGGTGCATTCATTCAACGGAAGTTTTGCAAAGGCCGAAGATTTTCTTAAAAAAGGACTTTTTTTATCCATCGGTGGACCGGTCTGTCGACCCGATAACAAGCGCCTGCACCAGGCTGTGAAAGAAATACCCCTGGAAGCGCTCTTGCTTGAAACGGACAGCCCTGATCAGCCACCTCCGCGCTTTAAAGAGGTTTTAAATCCACCGGCTAGTCTGCTAGATGTGGCTCGGGCCATAGGTGAATTAAAATCACTTGATCCTTCTGAAATATTAGATATTTGTAGTGGCAACTTCAGGAGACTTTTCAGTGGAAACTAGCGTGACTCAAAATTCGACCCCGACAACTATTCCTCAATTCGAACAACCACCCGAAACCAACTACGTTTTGCACCGTCGTTTTGATCGCATGGGCAGACTTGTGGGCGATGTAGTGATGGAAAAACTTTTGCGCACTCATGTGATGGTTTTAGGTTTGGGCGGAGTGGGTTCATGGGCCGCTGAATCTTTGTCTCGCTCTGGCATCGGTCGTTTGACCGTGGCTGACTTTGATGAAGTTTGTATTACAAATGCCAATCGTCAGTTGCATGCTCTGCAAGGCATGGTCGGTAAAAAGAAAGCCGACGTCATGGGCGAGCGTTTGCGCAAAATCAATCCACAGTCTGAAGTCACTGTGATCCCTGAATTTTTTAGCGAAGAAAGTGCAGAAAGATTTTTTGCACACAAACCAGATTATATCATTGATGCCATCGACAATATGACTGCGAAAGCCTATTTGCTGGCGCAATGTCGTGTCCGTGGAATCAAGGTTATTACAAGTGCCGGTGCGGCCGCACGTTTAGACCCATTGCGTGTGAAGTTAGTGGATTTGGGTGAAACCCATACAGATCCTTTGGCACATCAACTAAGAAAAATTCTTCGCCAAAAGCACAATTTTCCAGAAGGAAAATTCTTTGATCTGCCTTGCGTATTTTCAGAAGAAGAACCCATGCAACCAATGGAATTGACCTACGACAAAGGCATGGGCTTTAAGTGTGTTTGTCCGCAGAATGCGGGTAAACCTCACTCTTGTGAGCACCGCAACGTAATTTATGGAACTGCTAGTTTTGTAACGGGAACCTTCGGTCTAACTATGGCATCATGGGTCGTAAAAGACGTTATAAAGGAATCTAAATGATCGTCGCAGCATGGTTTACAATGATAGGGCTTGTTATGCTTGTCGGATTGGGTCTGGTTGTTTTAACATTCAGACATTGGATACAAGAGCATAACAAAAGAAAGAGGCTAGCCAATGAGACCTCCATACCTCAGTAAACTCACCCTCGGATACTCGCTTCTGCGAACTACACATTTTGCATTGCAACAGTTGGGTATGCATTTTTACAAGCCCTCTGATCAGCCAGACAAAGGCGATATTCGAAAAATTCTTCCCGAAATTTATAATCTGCTCAAGGAAGATGCCGAAAATATTGAAAAGGGTCTTTATCCCCTCGAAGTATTGAAGCCTGAAAAGTATCGTGATCATCTTTTGCGTTACCCAAAAATTATTTTAGATGCTTTTTCTGTGACCAAAAGACGCCAAGCTAAAAAGGCTCACGAATTCAATGCCGAGGCCCGCGAATTTTTTAAAGACGTGCCTGAGTACTACCAACGCAATTTTCACTTTCAAAGCGGTGGCTACTTAACTGAAAAGTCAGCGGAGCTTTACGAACACCAAGTTGAAATTTTATTCGCCGGTGCCGGTGATGCCATGAGACGCATGCTGATCCCGATGCTGAAAGCAAAGTTTCCCGGTGATGGCGAAGGTTTGCACTTTTTGGAAGTCGCTGCTGGTACCGGTCGGTTGACTCGTTTTATGAAGCTTGCTTATCCAAAGGCGCGCATCACCTTGATGGACCTAAGTTTTCCGTACCTCAAAAAAGCGCAGCAAAATTTAAGTGAATTCAGTCGCATTAACTTTTTGCAAGGGGCTGCTGAGGAGCTGCCTTTTTCAGAAGGCACTTTTGATGCTGTGTTTTCATGTTTTTTATTCCACGAATTGCCCTTTGAAGTTCGTAAAAAAGTGATCGCAGAAGGCCAGCGCGTTTTAAAGGTCGGTGGCTGCTATGGATTGGTGGATTCTATACAAAAAGAAGACGCCAAAGAATTTGAGTGGGCTCTTGAACAATTCCCAACGAACTTCCATGAGCCTTTCTACAAAAATTATATTATGAATCCCATCGAGGGCCAGCTGATCCATGCGGGCTTAAAGGATGTGAAGATGCACAGAGGCTTCTTCTCCAAATCCATCCTTTCTGTTAAGTAAATCGCCTATACGGGCTGGATCCTTCGTTGCTCGGTCGCTCGCTTGTGCGGCGTACGGGAAGTACGCCTCCGCGCTCG
>JANNCH010000506.1:0-1590 GCA_031386315.1 Pseudobdellovibrionaceae bacterium | reverse complement strand
CTATCGCTATCTGGATGGATGCCCGCGTAGATATCAGCATCGCTTCCTGTTCCCGCGGTCGTAGGAATAGCGATGATGGGCGCCGCTTTCGTGATAGGATTATCCGGGTGAAGCGCATAATCAGCAATTACGCCCGAATTTACAGCCAGTACGGCGATGCATTTGGCCGTATCCAAAACTGAGCCTCCGCCCAAGCCTATGACGCAGTCGCAGTGATTTGCCTTGTAAAGTGTCACCCCATCATCGGCATCGGCAAAAACATTATTCTCGGTCACCTGATCGAAAACAACTGCTCGCATAATGCCCAAGACATTTTTGACCTTTGCCAACAGTCCTGCCCTAACAACGCCGCCATCCGTTACAATAAGCGGTTTCCGGACACCCAATAACCTCAGCTCATCCGTGAGACTTTCAACAGCCCCAGACGCGAAAACTGTGCGCGGCAGCTGCAAAATAGCCGTCATGACCGCCACTCTATTAAAGGCTGCAAGCTGCTCATATCCATTGCGCTCTCACTACAAGTTTTGAAAGGCCGCGTAATGTGTTGTGGAGAACGCGCTCCTCACGACGATTTCGAAACTCTTCACGCGTCTAACCAGAATGTTCAGCATGGTGGTTATTTCCAGTTTCCCAAGGTTGCGCCCGGCACACATATGGATGCCGTAGCCGAACGCCACATGGTCGCGAGCATCACGCATAATATCAAACCGGTCAGGATTCGGGTATTGGCGCTCATCCCGATTGGCAGCGGCATATTGCATGATCGCACGATCACCCGCATACATCCGCACGCCTTCAAGATCTTGGTCACATGTCAAAACTCTGGTGAAAGCACGGATGGGCGACTCCATGCGCAAGGCTTCATCGATGGCAAACGCAATCCGATCCGGATTGTCGCGCAGCAATTGCCATTGATCGGGGTTTTCGCCGAGAAGATACAGAGCACTGCTCAGCCCATTGATGGTCGTATCCAGCGCAGGCGCTGTATAATCCATGAGCATATTCTGCGCTTCGTCGGCAGATAGCTTACCTTCGTCCGCCGCATTGAACAAAGCAGCCGCCCATCCATTAGGGTCCATTTCGTCGCGTTTCAGACCAGCGAGGTAGCCAAAGGACTCAAATGCGATATCCATTGACGCGACCGTTCTTGGTTTATCATCAGGACCCATTGCGTCGAACAGGCCTGCTGCCCAACGAAGCATGTTTTTTTTGCCACCTTCACTCAAACCAAGCAATTCGGTCACGACAGCCAAAGGCAAAAAATGCGCTAAATCTGCTACTGCATCGAATGTATCCCTTTTGGTCAACTCATCGACTCTCTGGTTCGACATCTCGTTAAGACGTTCCGTGAGAAGTTTCAGGGCTTGTGGTAATAGCGGCTTGATAAAGGTACGCCGCAATCGCTGATGATCGGGATCATCGGATAAAAGCATGATGCCGTCCGATGCCTGATTGAGGGCGCTGTTCATTGAAATGCCTTGGCGTGACGTGAATGTCTGTGAATCGAGCAAGGCTTTTCGAATGCTGCTGTATCGCGGCACGACCCAGGCATTATTCTTGTTCAACCATACAGCTGGGCCAAGGTCTCGC
>JANNCH010000669.1:0-2844 GCA_031386315.1 Pseudobdellovibrionaceae bacterium | reverse complement strand
CTCCTGAAGTTTCAATCATGCCTTTGCGTTTCTTGGGTGCCGATGGATCTGGCGACTTGAATGCTGCAATCAAAGCCATTGATTATGCGATTCAAAAAGGTGCCAATGTGATTTCTGCATCTTGGGGTGCGGCGATTCCTGAATCACAGGCGGCGCCTTTGGTTGAAGCGATCAAACGTGCAGACGATGCTGGTATCATCTTTGTTGCTGCGGCGGCAAATGATGGAAAAAACAATGATACAACTAGCATGTACCCAGCGAACAGTGGATTGCCAAATACAATCACCGTGGCTGCTTCGGGCTCATCTGATGCAAAACCATCTTGGTCTAACTTCGGAACTGCAAAAGTTCACGTAGCGGCACCTGGTGAAAACATCATGTCAACATTACCTGGTAACAAGTACGGAAACCTCTCTGGAACTTCTATGGCGACGCCGCTAGTAGCAGGTTTGGTTGGTTTCTTGAAAGCTCAAGATGCAACATTAACGGGTGCGCAAATCCGTTCTATTTTGCAAACTACAGGTGCGAAAGTGAGTATCCAAACGGCATGTAACTGTCGTGTAGATGCTTTCCAAGCCGTAGACGCTGTACTTAGCAAAACTCCAGTTGTAGTTCCGGCTGCAGCGACGTTCGCTACCAAAAGCACTGTGAATGTTTCTGTATTGAACGGAAAAGCTCCATTCACTTTCACAAGTAGCAATCCGGCCGCTGTAACTATCGATGCAAGTGGTGTTGCCACTGCGGTAGCAACAGGCGTTGCGACGATTTCAGTAACGGATGCTGCTGGTAAAACAGCCACTTCATTGAATTACAATGTGGGTGCGGCGACTTCAAATCCACCAGATGATGGTGGTGGTGATGACGGCGGTGGCGGCGGCGGATCATGTCCAATCGGTGATCAATCACTGTGCGATATCATTTGCAAAATTATGCCTACAGCTCCGTTCTGCCAATAGGTGCCAGGTCCTAATTCTGGACTCAGTGTTTAATTTGAAACCCACAATCTTAACTGATTTGTGGGTTTTTTTATATATGAGGTTTGGTATAAAATTTGATTATTTGAACCGAAGCTCTGTAAATTTTTGACAAATACTTTACAAAATATGCGTAGTTTAATTCTATTATCAATGAACTTGAAAAAGAAGTTCTGGGATCAAGCAAACAAGATAAAAAAATATTAACTTATAAGATTAAAATTTATAAACATGATCTCAAGCGAAGAAAAGTCTGCTCAAGACGCAGGCTTTTCTTTGCCAAATTAAGCAATAAGTTAAGCGACATGTTTACTCGAGATGTGGACGCTCTTTACGAGATTTTTGCGGTGAACACTTGCCGGTGAAGGTATGATCTGCAGAGCGAGTTTTAGGCGCCATTTCAAAAAATCGGCGCATGCCTGGTACATTGACTTGTATCATGGTTTTCATAGATGCCTGCGAAGGGTTGTGTGATCCACCCATCTCAAATAGCAAAGACCAGATGCCATGCTTCCAATAGGCATAGTCTTCAAATGCGCCGTCCGCAGCGTATAGAAGTTCTTTTGAATTGCCAACTTCGTAGCGGCTCTCTACGGCTGCCGCGTTTGATAGATTAATAAATAAGCTATCATCTTTCGTTCCTGTTTGATTTGTTGAAAGTCCCCATGGGTACAGCACCGCTGGCCAATATGTATGCAAAGTTGCAGAACTAATAATGTTTTTCTCTGCTAAAAAATCTGCCAATGCTTTTGTCGCCTTGGATTGAAACGGGGTCGCTGTGATGCATGGCCCTGGATAGTCGCGGTTCATATCTACGTTGCGACCAGATGCTTTGACGTAACGATTTAAAATATTATAACCACTGATATTCAGAACAGGGATAATGTAAACCGTGTGATCTGCAATAGGGTTGCGAGCAAATTCTTCTGCGGCACCAACAGCTACGGCTGTCGATCCAAACTCATTGCCATGATGTGTGCCGACAATTAAATCTGCGGTTGGCCCGTTGCCAATTTTAATACCGATGATGCTTTCGCCAGAGTCGCCAACTCCAAGGGTGAACAACTGACTGGTCGCCGGATTTTGTTGGGTGATTTGTGTCAGCGAATCTACAACTTTTGCATAATTTGAAGTGGGTGTTGGAGCATTCGTGAATAAAAAGAGTGAAAGAATTGTTTCAAGCATGCAACTAGGCTCAGCCTATTATTTAGACTTGTCAAAAAAGGTCTGGCTTGTCAGACTGTATCTGGATCTTGGTCTGGAGATCATTTGTGAGTTTTCACAAGGTTTAATCTGGAGGCACTATGTCAGTGTATACACAAAGTTATACGCATCTGAAAGTCATGGCGAAGAATCACCAGCTTTGGGTGACACTCAATAACCCAGACCAAAGCAATGCGATTTCATATGAAATGATCGATTCGCTCACAAAAATTTTAAAGCTCGCTGATTTCGATCCACAAATTCGAGTGATCATTTTATCAGGTGAAGGTAAAAACTTTTGTGCCGGTGGTGACATTAGGGCGATGAAAGAAAAATCTGGAATGTTTGCAGGTGATGCCAACGAATTGCGTATGCGCTATATGCATGGGATTCAGCAAATTCCAAAGTGTATCGAAGATTTATCAAAGCCTGTGATCGCCATGATCAATGGTGCGGCCGTGGGTGCAGGCTGTGATTTTGCGATGATGTGTGATTTGCGCATAGGCAGTGAAAAATCAAAATTTGCCGAAACCTTCAATAAGCTAGGTCTTGTGCCAGGCGATGGTGGAACTTTTTTTCTTACACGTGTCGAAGGTTATGCGAAAGCCATTCAAATGTTTATTACATCCGAGTTGATCGAAGGAGAAAAGGCATTGAAGTTTGGATT
>JANNCH010000665.1:0-8818 GCA_031386315.1 Pseudobdellovibrionaceae bacterium | reverse complement strand
GACATATCTAGAGGCAACTCAGCAAAAACTGGAATCGAAAGTGGATTCAAGCTTTTGTATTTTAGAGTTTGATCCAAGACATCTTGAGCTGACAAGATAATCAACTGGCCAACCGCTTCGCCTGGGTTCATCACTTTAGCTTGTCCGTGGGCCACTTGTGTGAAGGCACATAGTACTAAAATTGAGAAAAATAATTGTTTCATAACTATTTGATCCTTTTCACAACAAGTGATGCTGTGTTGAGTGCAGACGATTTAATTGTGTTATCAACAAAACCAGACATTTTCGGGATGAAAGAAGTCCACTGCGCATATGACGGCGTGAACGCTTGTGCCAAAGTATCGTTTGAAATTTCAACGATGTCCGGAACTAGTGCAGCGGCTGCCGCCAATGTTGGAGCATTGTTGATTTCACCGATGAAATACTGCCAGTTGTCTTTGATCAAGAAACCTTCAGCATATACTAAGTTTACAACTGCGGCCAAAACATCTTTTGAATCAACAGACTGCAAATTACCAAGCTCTTTATTCAATAACTGAGATGCTTTTTGAATAACAAGGATCGAATCTGTTTTCTTAGCATTTGCCAAAAAAGCAGGGGTCATGATCGAAGCTCTCAAAGCAGCCACTTGTTGCGAAAGAAGAAGGTAACGCTCAACCGTGCCACCTTTTTTAATCGCTTCAGCAGTTGTCAGAATATCAGTCAAACCTGCTTTTTTAGCTAAATCTGCAACTTTAGAAGCGCTCACTGCATAGTATGCTTTCAAAATGCTTTGACACTCGAGCAAACGAGCCTCTTTACCTGAAGCTGGAAAATCTTTTATGAATTTATCGATTTGGCCAATGATCTCTGCAGACAGTTGATTATGAACAGCGTTGCGGATCTGGTACAAACGCTGAATACCAGGTTTGTCAGTGCCGTATGCTAAAGACAAATCTTCGTATAGACTTGCAATCAACGAGCGTGCACGATCTAAATTTGCAGAAGAGGCAATTGCACTGGTAGCTGTCAGCAAATAAGCCGGAAGATATTGAGAGTCTTGAGTCATTGAGCTTAAATAGAAATCTAAGAAGTAATAAGAGTACTCTTGCTCGTTCAAAAGATCACTGATTCCACGAAGACGAAAAGCATTAGCCGTTTTAGTGTGTGGAAAGATCATAAGATAGTATTTTTCCATCACCCAGTGACGAACCATTGAACTTGCTTTTGGCATTGCTGCCGCTGAGTTCGCACGCAAGGCTGTGTGATCTAGATCGTGGCTACCAAATTGATCATTGTAAACGTATTCACCCATGAGCTCGTAATAGTTCGTAGTGAATAGGTTGCCTACGTAGAAATCAAAGTTTTTAGCAAGGTCTTTACCAATTTGATTACGGAATGCTGCTTGGAACAACAAAGTGCCTGCTGGGGATCCGTTGCCTGTAACTACACGGCCTCTTGTGCCCTGTTGCATATTTTTATCAAATGGACCTTTTCTGTCGCTGTCCAATTTTTTAAAAGTGTCTAGCAGAGGACTCGCAGATGCTGTGAAACCGATTGTTAGACTGATTAGAATAGCTAATAAATTTCTCATAGACCAAATCCTCTCAATTCAGAATCAAAAGCTGCTTCGCCGCACTGTTGTTTGTCAGAAGTTGGAGCACAACCTCTCACGCGACCCATAAGACGAACGATGTCTTTGTTGCGTTTTGAGGCCATATCGCCAATTGAATAAAGTTGGATTTTATCTTTTTCGTATGATTGCTCATACAAAGGATAGTTTCCAGTCATTGTCTGAACAGCTTTTACAGTTTTCTTTTTATAATCTAAGTATGAAGGCATTGAAATACGTGGGTTCTGAAACATAAATAGGTTACCGTTCGCTGTGAAAACACCGCGGCTGCCATAAAGCGTGTTATAGAAATCCAATTTTTTATCTGCGTTGATTTCTAAGCCCGTGCCCTCGCGGCGAGCTAAATCATCTGTTCCTGCAAGACCATAAGAGATGAAATACTCAACGCCCATGACTTCAGGCTGACCATTGCCATCGATATCGAACAAGTCGAAATCTTTTGAACGGCTACCGAAGAACATAATTTTGGTAGCCTTTGAGTTTTCAACTGGAAATATGTGGCGCATTTCCCAAACATGACCCGAACCCATTCTTAAACAACCATGGGACACACCACCACGTTTAACAGCCCAGAATGTGTTGTGGTTTGGATCGATGCCCAAAGCTTTTTTAGCTGAACTAGCTACACCGTAAAAACGAACCGCTGGATTGTGGAAGCCATTTCCAGCACCTTCGTAATCCATTTTTGGAACCCAACCATAGAATGGCTCGTCACGGATATTGTCGATCTCGTGGTATGAACGAGAAAGAAATTGCCAAAGACCTGGTGTAGCAAAATTTGTGATTTTATTACCGAACTCATCAGATGTGAAAGAAATCGCAGATCCAGTTGGATAAACCGCTGTGAATTCAGGGTATCCCAATACGCAGCTAGCAGCTGAACACTGGATTGCATCTTGGAATTGACCATTTGAATTCAAAACTTGAATTGCATACTTTTTGCCAGTCACTGCTTTGAAAAGGTCTAAAGCAGCCGCTGTGAATTGATCAGCAGGGACGTTTGCATTTGCTGCATCAATAGTAGTTTTTAATTTTGATAATACTTCAGTAGATGGTTTTTCAGTATAATTAATACGGCCGAAAACCAAGTTATTGATTGCAGTAATAACCGCAGCTGAATCACCTGTGATTTTTGTAGCGTCACCTGCAGTGGCTTGTTGTACTTGTGATTTCCATTTGTTGAATTCGTTATTCAAATCCAACTTGATAAAGAAAATACGACCTGGATTTAGTTGGCTTAATACATTCAAACTTTTTGAGTAAATCGCTTCAGCCGATTGGCTGTTCGCGCTTTGTACGAACGGGATGATGCCGTAAGTTTGTGATTCGATGATTTGATTATACGCTGCTAATTGAGGCATCAAGATAGCACTTGATGGGGCCAGTTTAAGTGGAGCACCAGAACCACTAGTCATTCTTCTGTAGAAAGAATAACGTTTTGTTAAATCGAAGATATAATCTTTAATCGTTTGTTCATCCAAGATAACAGTCAAACGAGTTTGGTTTCCGCGAGCTGTACGAACGTGAATACGTTCTGGAAATTCACTGCGCATTGCGAATCCGGTATAGAAGCTTGGATAATATCCATTAGTTGAGCCGCTGCCTGATTTCCAGCTAGTTCCCCACAATGGAAGTGTTTGGTTGTATTCTTGAATGCTAGTAATCACTGGATTGTTAGCAAAAGAAATGGCGTTAAAGATTAAAAACAGAACTGCAAAAATGCCGGTCTTCATGATTTTCACTTTGAATGATCCTTCTGAAATGAAATAAATTAAAATCTGCAGGGGGGAGTTAACATAGGGCGCCATAAAGCAAAACTTATTTCCGTGAAATGTTACCGGTTTGGTAAAGACTTCAAAATTGAAGCTTCATCACATCAACAGAAGTTGTGAAATCGATGCAAAGATTAATTATTCTAATGACTTAAAAAACGAACCGGATAGATACTTATCATCATAATGATATTACTTAATTCTTGGAAATCTCTGAAAAGTTGTAAAGATTTAACTCGCCACTTGCTATTGATAAATGCAGTTTTATTGGCTCTGGCAGCACTCAATGTCTTTTTTACAGACCAGTGGCTTGCACGGTACTTCGCTCAAGATTCATTACTATCTGTTAGAGACTTCGCCCGAGGAATTACGAACATAGGGCTATCTGAACACTACTTTATTGGATCCATTTTTCTGTATTGCTACTTCCGCTGGTTGGCTCCGCATCTTAAACTTTGGCAACAGCACTCAGCCAAAGCACAGTTTTTAAAAATTTGGGCTCTGAATTTTTTCGTGGCCCTGATCACTTCGGGCATTTTAGTTCATATCGGCAAATTTTTATTCGGTCGCCAGCGCCCCCACAAGTCAGCCCCCCTATTTGACCCTTTGGTTTTTGAGCCTTTCAATACCCATTGGCACTGGCACTCGTTCCCGTCAGGGCACTCACAAACGATGTTAACGGCAGCAACTATGATGTGCATTGCCTTCCCAAAACTAAAGTGGCTGTGGGTTATGGTGGCCATTGCAGTCTGTTTTACCCGCGTAATGGGGCATGATCATTTTTTTAGTGATACCATATACGGCGCCTGCATTGGGTACTCGGGCACATTGATCGCTCTGTATTTGATGCGAACTAAAACAAAACACGGACTCTAGTTTTAGACCTTTTCGCTTAAAAACTCGCAGAGCTGCTGTTTCTTTTTAAGTTCTCGCATTGTTACCTTATAATCTGGCAAATACTTTTCAACCAGGATCCAGAAACGGCTGGAATGGTTCATTTCTTTTAAATGGGCTAACTCATGGACGATCACATAGTCGATGATGGTTTTGTCAAAAACGATCAAACGCCAATTTAGATTGATCATTCCACGTGATGAACAACTGCCCCAGCGAGTTCGCTGCTCTCGAAAACGCAACTGTTTTGGGAATAGCTGCATTTGGTTTGCCCAAAATTTTGTGCGCATCGAAAGTTCACGGATAGCTTCACGTTTATAGAACAAACGAATTTCTTTCAAGGCATCGGGATGCTCTTGCCATAGTACACTTGCACTCCAATCATTGCGTGGGATATGCAACAAAAGATGTTCGTCTGTGGCTGATATAAATTTTTTCTTATTCAAAGTGATCACAGGTTTGAGTTTTAAATCTTTTCCGTAAAACGGAAACACTTCATTGCTTTGAAATTTCTTTTCTTCAGGCTTCGGGTGGTCGGCAAACTTGGAAAGATTTTTTTCTATCCAATCTTTTTTCGAAAGCAAGAATGCTTCGATCACGCCTTGGGCAGTACCCTTTGCGGCCATCACTTTTATGGGTTTATGTGGATAGAGGTAAATCGAGATCGAAGCCCTGCGTGCACGCCGATGCAGATGCACAGTCCAGTTATTAAACTCAAAGCTTTCATTCATCCCCATGAGACAGAGAATGACTTATGAATAAAGATATGTAAAGTTCGGTCTCGCAAGGAGCAATGTGGATACACCAAAGCACGGTTTTTACAATTTAGACCCTGATAGCGTGCTGAAATCCACTGAAGCAGCGGGTTATGAGCCCACCGGCGAATTCACACAGCTTAATTCATATGAAAATCGCGTTTTTGATATTCGCCTTGAAAACGGCGACGCGGTCATTGCTAAGTATTACCGCCCCAATCGCTGGTCCAAAGAATCCGTTTTAGAAGAACATGAATTTTTACTTGATCTTAAAAACGAAGGCATCCACGCGGTTGCCCCCCTGACTCAAGCCAATGGGCAGACCCTTAGTCAGTTTGAGGGCATGAATTTAGCGTTCTTTCCTAAAATTCGTGGTCGTATGCCACAGGAATTCATTAATGACGAGCTCACTCGAGTGGGTCGCCTTATGGCTCGGGTGCATAATGTGGGCGCACAAAAAGATGCCTTGAACCGCCCGATTTTAGACAGTTCGTACTATGGTGGCTGGCAAACACTTAATTTTTTGCAAAGTTGGATCGCACCCGAGGTGCGCAATCGTTATAACGAAGCCGCAGAACTGATACTAGATTGTATCGATGGCTACTTTGATCCAAATGACTTCATTCGTATTCATGGCGATTGCCATAAAGGGAATCTGCTCAACAACGGCCAAGAATTCTTTCTGGTCGATTTCGATGATTTTCTGATCGGCCCTGTGATTCAAGACTTTTGGATGCTTTTATCTGGCGACGAAGACCAAGTGTCAGACGAGCGTGACCTCATTATAAGGGGCTATGAAGAACTACGCGAGTTTCCAGACAACCAATGGAAGTGGATTCCACTTTTGCGGGGCCTTAGAATTATTTCGTATGCAGGCTGGATTGCAAAACGCTGGGAAGACCCTAGCTTTCCAAGATTATTTCCTGAATTCAATAGCTATACCTACTGGGCTGAAGAAGTTGAAGCTCTCGAAAAAATCGCATGGAAGATCAACGACATTTAAGAGTTGGATCTTTCTGTAATCAGTGGAAGTACAAAATTCAGTTCCCGCACGGCTATTGACGTTTGCAGGGCCCCGCAACGGGGCCCTTTTTTATTTGTACTCTAAGCTAATGAACCCTATATTCGAATGGTTACATTAAAATTTTAGGAGATATACACCATGAACAAAATCAAAGTGGCAAATCCCGTTGTAGAGCTCGACGGCGATGAAATGACAAGAATTATCTGGAAATTCATTAAAGAAAAATTGATACTTCCATACCTTGATATCGACATAAAATATTATGACTTAGGCATGGAAAATCGTGATGCCACGAATGACCAAGTCACTGTTGATTCCGCCGAAGCTATCAAAAAGTACAACGTCGGCATTAAATGCGCGACGATCACTCCGGATGAAGCCCGCGTGAAAGAATTCAAATTAAAACAAATGTGGAAATCACCGAACGGCACTATCCGCAATATCTTAGACGGCACGGTTTTTCGCGAACCCATCATCTGTAAAAACGTTCCGCGCCTTGTTCCTAATTGGACGGCACCAATCTGTATCGGCCGGCATGCATTCGGTGACCAGTATCGCGCCACAGACTTCGTAACTAAAGGTAAAGGCAAGTTGACGATCACTTTCCAGAGTGAGGGTGGCGAAACGATTTCTCACGAAGTTTATAACTTCAAAGGCGATGGCGTTGCATTGGCAATGTACAACACCGATGAGTCTATCACTGGATTTGCGCGCTCTTGCTTTAACCAAGCATTAGTTAAGAAATGGCCCCTTTATCTTTCGACTAAAAACACCATCTTGAAAAAATACGATGGCCGCTTCAAAGATATTTTTGAAGACATTTACCAAAAAGAATTCAAAACCAAATACGCAGAAGCTGGCATTACCTATGAACATCGTTTAATTGACGACATGGTGGCCTCAGCTTTGAAATGGAATGGTAACTTCGTGTGGGCTTGTAAGAACTATGACGGCGATGTTCAGTCCGATACCGTTGCCCAAGGTTTTGGCTCGTTGGGCCTTATGACTTCTGTACTCGTCACACCTGATGGCAAAACAATGGAAGCAGAAGCAGCCCATGGAACTGTGACTCGTCACTATCGTCAGCATCAACAAGGCAAGCCTACTTCTACAAATCCAATTGCTTCAATCTTTGCTTGGACACGTGGCCTCGAGCACCGTGGCAACCTGGATGGCAATAAAGACCTTGTAAAGTTCTCGCAAACTTTAGAAAAAGTATGTGTCGAGACAGTAGAAGCTGGCTTTATGACGAAGGATTTAGCTGTTTGTATTTTCGGCGACAAAGTGCCAAATGATAAATACATGAACACCGAGCCTTTCCTTGAAAAGCTAAATGCCAATTTAGAAAAAGCTTTAACGATGTAAATAACAAAGGGCCGTAAGGCCCTTTTCTTTTATGCCCCGCTTGTTTTTCATTTTTTCGGATGAAGCAGCTCATCCAGTCTTTATCTCGGCCCTAAGTAAGGCATTCGCACGTGGCATTACAAGTTCCTAATTACATAAATAAATCTCGAGGTCTAGCTACTCGCCCATTCGACGGGAATGGTTTTCGCCCTTGCGATCTTTTATGTGCAAATGATAGACTTTCTTGACAGCATTTTAATATTTACAAGTTAGTCTTCAAAAGAGCGTTCATTGAGCATGCCCACAAAAGAAAATCAGACGTTGTTAATTATAAAGTCGATAGAGCAAAACTTGCTGCCCGTTGAAACTTTCTTACGCAATCGCGGATGGAATCTTTTCTCAACGACAGATCTGAAAGAAGCCATTGGCCTTATTCTGCAGCATAAGCCTGCCTTTGTAATGATCAGCGTAGATCATCCAAATAAAAAAATGATGAAACTTTCACGAGTAATCACGCAGGCATTTCCTTGTTGCTTGATTGCTTTCGCTGAAAAAAATGCCCCTGCTTCGTATAAACTTTTGTCTGAAGCAGCGACACAATACCTCATTTATCCGCCTGTCACTGGACCTGCTGTTGAACGCACAGTGAATAAATTCCATAAAGACCAGGTTACCCCAGGCTTGAATTCTGTTGGTGAAAAAAATTATTCATCTAACTATCAGGCTCCCGAAGGGGTCGTAAATATCAAAGGCAATGGCCTAACGCTGCAAAGTTTGATGGCTCAGGTAATGGGCGAAGAGGCCAGTGGTAATGGATATATGCCAGATGGCCAAACACCGATCAGTGGCGTGATGTCTTTAGAACAAGATCCACAATACCACATGAATCCAGGCATGAGTGTGCCAGATGAAAAGCACAACCCAACATATTCAAGCGAACAAGTACCAAGCAAGCCCCAGAGTACTAACGGATACTTTCCAGATAATGATCAACGCAAACCCGGTGAAAACTTTCGTCGTCACACTCAAAAACCTAACTTGGACCCTGAATTCGAGCGAAAACGTTTTGGCATCACTGACCAAAACACTATTCCGACACGTCATTTTCAAGACTCAATTATATTAAAAGGCTCGCGTGATGCCCTCGAACAAACCACGGTGCGTGGTAGCGGGCAAGACACCATACAAAAACTAGAGATCGACAGCGAGGTCAATTGCATCCTGATTGACTCACCAAAATTTTCTGGATACCTGCTGACTGCAATGGCTCGCAGTGCTCCGATGAAAGATGATTTCATCAAATTGGTACGCGAACGTCTGTTTAAATTTTTAATAGCGAATGGTGAAGACATCTCAGATCAAAAGAATATGAACCTTCAGCTCAAGCAAGTGCCTTTTGAAGACTGGGCCATCGAGC
>JANNCH010000441.1:0-1792 GCA_031386315.1 Pseudobdellovibrionaceae bacterium | reverse complement strand
CTATCGGGTAATAAAATACGGCACAAATCGGCGGTTGCGGGGCTGCAGTAAATTTTTCCCTTGAAGCCGTTTTTTACCAGTAAAGGTAAGTAGCCTGAGTGATCGATGTGGGCATGGGTGAGGATAACCGCTGAGATTTCCGGAGGATTAAACGGCAAGGCGTTCCAGTTGCGCAGTCGCAATTCTTTAAGGCCCTGGAATAAGCCGCAGTCGATTAAGAATTGCTGGCCCGCCGTTTTTACCCAGTATTTTGAGCCTGTTACGGTGCCTGCTGCGCCACAAAAAGTTAATTCCATACGGTTTCCCTACACTGATTAGATCGTTCATCCTTGAAGTATAGCTCTTTTTGGTCATTGAGGCGTCAGTGGTCACGGTTTTTACACCCGCGTCGTGGGGCTCTGGCCGTTTGCGCTTCTGGGTTGGGGGGGGGGCTGTACCCCGAAAATGCCAAGCAAATCTGGAATATGCTCCGAAATACTCAATAATCAAGTTGACAAAGCTACAAAATCGGAGTATAATCCGAAAATATCAAGCAATTTCGGAGTGGCATATGTTTGCTCGATTTCGACGATTTTCTCAGGATAACAGTTTATTCCTATTCGGACCGAGAGGATGTGGTAAGAGCACGCTTTTAGCAGATCGATTCGATCAAAAGCTTACAGCGTGGTTTGACCTCTTAGATTCAAAAGTTGCGGAACAATTTTTTCGTAATCCCAGTGAGCTGTATGCGATTGTGAATGGGCTTCCGGATCACGTCACTCACGTTGTTATCGATGAAATCCAAAAGGTACCTAAACTATTGGATGAAGTACATCGCTTAATTGAGGAGAAGAAAAAGCTGTTTATATTGACGGGCTCAAGTGCCCGGAAATTAAAACGTGGTGGGGCAAACTTGCTTGCTGGTCGAGCCTTTGTTTACAATTTGCATGCGCTATCCTGCTTTGAATTAAAAGAGGCCTTTGATTTAGATGGTGCTTTGCGTTGGGGAACTCTGCCTAAAATTTATAGCCTATCTCAAGATGAAGACAAGAAGGCATTTTTACGTGCTTATGCCGAAACCTATTTGAAAGAAGAAATATGGGATGAACAGGTTGTAAGAAAGCTGTCTGCTTTTCGTAGATTTCTTGAAGTTGCAGCTCAATGCAATGGCAAAATCATTAATTATGCCAATATTGCAAAAGACGTTGGTGTTGATGATAAGACTGTGAAAGAGTATTTTGTGATACTTGAAGATACGCTAATTGGCTTCTTCTTAGAGCCATACCATAGCTCCTTTCGCAAACGTTTATCTGAAAAGCCTAAATTTTACTTATTTGACACCGGTATAGTTCGAAGTTTGTCTAGAAAATTATCAGTGCCCTTACTTCCCAAAACATATGATTATGGCGATGCATTCGAACACTTTATCATTTTGGAATTTATTCGCTTAGCAAGCTATTTTCAGCCAGATTATCGCTTCTCGTATATTCGCACAGCTGGTGATGTCGAAGTCGATCTCGTGGTTGAAAGGCCTGGCCTGCCTCTATTATGTATGGAAATTAAAAGTAGTGATGATATTGATGAATCTGACATAGGATCCTTTAGGCGCCTAACAAAAGACATACCTAATTGCGAAGCAGTTGTTCTAAGTCAACATCGCTTTGTGAAAAAATACGATCATGTTATCTGCTATCCTTGGCGACAGGGTCTTGAGGAATTTTTTCCAGAGGTGAAGAAGATAAATGGGTATTAACCTAGATTCAGCCTTTAAACATACTTTGATCGCCTAACAATGATTTTTTATCAATCTCTT
>JANNCH010000432.1:0-1910 GCA_031386315.1 Pseudobdellovibrionaceae bacterium | reverse complement strand
GTGGACCTGAGACCTTAGTACATTTTTAAATTCGCTCCTGGTTTTATAGATTCACGACAGTCCTCTGTCGGGACTGTCGATTGAGCCACAAGCTAATGTAAAAATAGTGAACTTCGAAGAAATCGGAGTAGCAAAGATTTTGTATGCTTTGTTGTGAGCGCTATCTCGAGTATTACTTCATATTTGCAGAGGCCTTAGCGATCCAGTCCAAATATGTTAGAGCATTGGTATAGATTCCATTCACATCACAGCTGGCATCACCGCGGCTAGTGATGCCCCATAGATAAAATTTGTCGTCTTTCACAACATAGGCGGGGCCGCCCGAATCACCACTGCATGAGCCCTTGCCGCGTCTTTGATCTACAACGACTTCTGTCGGCATGTTCTGAGCGATTTTCACCTCTACAGAACGTAAAACTCCATCGCCGCTGGATTCCATTCTGACGCAATTGACTTTATTTGGAGAGCACATGACATCGCCTTCTTCGATGGCTTTATCAAGATCTTCAATGGTCTTTGGATCCACTTTGTTGATTTTAACTTGGCTCACACCGTAACCAGCCAAAGTCACAGTATTGCCTGTGGATAAGGCTTTGGCGTCCGCAAGGAAGGTTGCGGGTTTGTAGCCGGCAGGAACATTGCCTTTGAATTTGATCAAAGCGATGTCGTTCCATTCCCATTGTTTGCTTGTGCCTTCAACCAATGGATTCCAGAAAGGATGGGCCTTAAAGCTAGTCACTTGGCGAACAGCATTTCGAACAACAGTTTCATCCTGTGATTCTAGGATTTTAAACATATCAGCAGCAAATACGATGAACATTTTCGAAGGATCATCACCTAGGCAGTGAGCAGCCGTAAGGACGACATTATCTGGTAAAAGTGAAGCAGTGCAGATTGCACCTATCTTATGATCGTAGATACCAACGATGCTTGTGTTAATTTCGGAGCCTGCCACAACGTCTTCGCCGCCGATAATAGAATCACTTGGGGTCAAAACCACTGAGTTCGACTTTGGGGCAGAACAAGCTGTCAGAGTTAAAGCAGCTGCAGCAAAAACAAGAACTTTAATAGATGACACTAATGACCCCTTCGCGATTTTTTTCAGGTTGTAATGCCAAAATGGAACCATGGCAAACATTCTTTATAAAAAAATGATGGATGCTTTTAAATTCAAGCTAGCGACGAATAGCTTTTGGATCAATCGCATCTTGAAGGCCATCCCCAAGATAATTGAAACTCACTGTTGTGATAAGAATCAAAACACCCGGAATAATTGCCAAGTAAGGGGCTTGGTAAATGAGCTCTTGAGCATTATTCAGCATATTGCCCCAGCTTGGTGTTGGCGGCATAATGCCAAGGCCCAAAAAGCTAAGCGCAGACTCGAACAGGATTGATTCACCGACGCCCAGGGTGATTGAAACCAACATTGGTGCGATCACGTTCGGGAACATATGACGAACGATTATCGTGCTGTCAGTGGCGCCGAGGGTTTTTGCTGCTAAGACAAATTCACGTTCGCGGATTGAAAGGATACTGCCTCGCACAAGGCGGGCCACGGGCATCCATGAAAATAAACACAAAATAAAGACCATCTTAATGATGCTCTCGTATTCGGGATTGATCAGCTCTCGAATGGCCGGTAATTTGCCTAAATCAACAGCTGCAATCATGATCTGAAAAGGCAACAATGGTAATGACAGCAAGGCATCGGTCACACGCATCAAAAGGCTATCCATTATGCCGCCGTAGAAACCCGCCACACTGCCGATCAAAAGACCATACCACCACAAGCCCGGCGCGGACACCGGAAATACGATCCTTGCTGAGGTCGCCCCAGACCAGTGCGAGCGGTTCCTGAATTTCGTGGGCAACCTGATAACCAATGACCATCGGAGTACCAAATTCCGCCG
>JANNCH010000430.1:0-2732 GCA_031386315.1 Pseudobdellovibrionaceae bacterium | reverse complement strand
ACAATAAAGATCAAAATAAAGATCAAAAGAAAAAAGATGATCAAGGCAAAGGCGATAACAAAGACCAAAAGGATCCAAAGGACCCTAAAGATGACAAGGGTGATAAAGATGAGCCAAAGCCAAAAGAAGATAAAAATTATCAAAATTCTTCAAAATACAAACCTCGTAAATTTGAAGGCAAAGATCTTTCTGAAAGCGATGTGAAAAAGATTCTGGGCGAATTAAGACAACAAGAACAAAAAATTCGCGCCGAATTTAATCGCAAAGAGGTTAAGGAGGCACCACGTGACAAAGACTGGTAAACAAAATTCCGCGCCCAAGCGCCCGGATCCTTCGTTGCTTGGTCGGGCGGCTTGTGCGGCGTACGGGAAGTACGCCTCCGCGCCTTCCTCGGGCGCGCCTCGGCTTCGGACACTTGGTCGCGGAATTTTGAACAGGGTTCTGCGGATTTTACGTTTGTTCTGTTTCGTCATTATTAACAGTGGTCGGGGTTTTTTGCGCTTTGGAATTGTTGCTGCTTTTGTGGTTACTTTTTCTAATTTTGCTTTTGCTGTGGTTACTGTGCAGTCGGTGGCGGATCGTAAAGAGATTGGGTTGAATGAGACCTTTGGGGTTTCGGTTGTTATTTCTTCGGATGAATCTGTTGAGATTCAAGAGCCGCGAGTTCCTGAGTTGGATGGGTTTGAGCTTTTAAATAAGCAAGAGCAAACGACCGTTTCACAAAAGTTGGTGAATACTCCGCAAGGGATGCAGTTTCAAACGCAAAGACGAAAAGAGTATAATTATACTTTGGTACCAAAACGTCAGGGGACCTTGAGTGTTTCTTCGTTCGAAGTTGTCGTTGATGGAAAAATATTTCGCACCCAACCTGTTGTAATCAAGGTCAGCCAAGAAAGCCCGCAGGCCCAGCGTGGAAGACCTAATAATACGAACAGACCACAAGTCGGCACAGATCCGTTTGATGATATGGACAACGCCGAGGACGAACTATTCAATCAGTTGCTTCGTCAACGAGAACAAATGATGCAGCAGTTTGGACTGGGCACAGGGGGTGCCACTGGCCGTGGTGCGAATCCAATGCCGGGTGGCAATGGCAATACCGGAATGCAAGATCCGCAATATCGATCGCTTCCAACGAACCCCAATGATGCTTTTTTTATCCAGGTAGAGGTAGATAAAACAGCGGTATACGAGGGTGAGCAAGTCACAGTGAACTGGTACTTGTATACGCGTGGCCAAATGGAAAGCTTAGATCGTTTAAAGTTTCCAGACTTAAAAGGTTTCTGGAAAGAAATTATTGAAGAGGTTCCAACGATTCAGTTCACTGACGAAGTGGTGAATGGATTCCCCTACAAGAAGGCATTGCTGGCGTCCCATGCTTTGTTCCCGATTAAAGCAGGGACTGCTTATATTGATGAGTATAAAATCAAATCACGCGTTCGCTTACCAACCAATGGAATGGGTGGTTTTTTTGGACGTTCTTACGAATATACTAAAAGTTCTCAGAAAGTAAAAATTGATGTGAAGCCTTTGCCAACAGAGGGCCGCCCTGCTGATTTCACTGGTGCCGCGGGGCAATTTGAAGTCAGCGCAAATGTCGAAGGAAATAGCTTTCCAGTGAATCAACCATTTTCACTGAAACTGCGCTTTGAGGGCGCGGGCAATGCTAAAATGATTGATTTGCCTGCGATGAGTTTGCCTGCAGGCATCGAAGTCTATGATACAAAATCAGAATCTAAATTTTTTAAAAATGGTCGCAGCTTCAAAGAATTTGAAGTTTTGATTATTCCCCGTCAAGAGGGCGAAATTACAATTCCGGCACTAAGCACAAGTTTCTTTGATTCTGGCGCCAAAAAATATTACTCAAAATCCACGCAAACTTTCAAAGTCAATATTGTAGCTAACCCGAATGCTCCGGTGGGATCTTCGAATCGTGTGGGCACCGCTGCTGCGCCTGTGATTCGCGAAAATGCACTTCCGGATGTGATAAAAACTTGGACGCCTTCAAGTCAAGCCACAGTGGCATCAGCCCCTTCTTTTTGGGCTGGAATTTATGGTTTTATATTGCTCACGCTTTTATGGAAAGCCCAGCGCGAACTTGGTTTTGGCCGAAAGCGCAAGTCACTCAAAGACCTTGTGCAGAAGCGTATGAAGAAAGTGGATTTAGCCCTTAATAAGCAAGACTTTCGAAGTGTGGGGGCCGAGATGACAAATATTTTCTATTTGGTTCTTGGTGAAACAGTCGGGGACGGGAAAGCATCCCTTGAAATCGCAAAACTTTTAGAAAAAGCTTCTCCTAGTTTGCGCCGTGATTATTCAGCTGACATTATGAAGTATTTTGAGGTGTTTCAAACTCTGAGCTTTGCCCCGGACGAGATGTTAGGTGCTTTGAAAGAATCATCTTCATTGAAAGAAAACGTAGCTCAAACCAAAAAGCTCATTGGGAAGATCATCTCTCAATCCACTGAAACGAACGATAAAGATGCGTAGAAGTTGGTGCTGGGCCCTTTTGCTGGCCGCCATCTTCACGCGTTTTTTTTACCTGGATAATAAACCAATCCACTTTGATGAAAGTATCAATGGTTGGTTTTTGTTGCAGATGAAGACCTTGGGTTTCTATAAGTATGACCCACACAATTATCATGGTCCCTTGTATTTTTATTCGTTGCAGGTGTGGACAGCCTTGTTTGGGGAAAGCCTTGTGGTGATGCGTTCGCTAGCAACGTTGTTTT
>JANNCH010000379.1:0-2556 GCA_031386315.1 Pseudobdellovibrionaceae bacterium | reverse complement strand
CCAAAGGTTGGGAATCTCACCTGCAAAACGATGGAAAAATGTTTCTCACTATGGCCGGGGCCATGTCCACAGCTGAAATTGGAAAATCACTCGCTGAAATGATCAGACAAAATAAAGTTCACGCTATTTGCTGTACTGGCGCCAATCTTGAAGAAGACATCTATAATCTTGTGGCCCACGATCACTATGTACGTATTCCAAACTATCGTGATTTAACTCCGGATGATGAGCAAAAGCTTTTAGAAAGACATTTGAACCGTGTGACTGACACATGTATTCCTGAAGAAGAAGCCATTCGTCGTATTGAAAATGTTGTTTTGGACTACTGGCAAGATGCGGATAAAAAAAATGAATCTTACTTTCCGCATGAATTCATGTATAAAATTTTGCTTTCTGGAAAACTTGAAAAATTCTATCAAATCGATCCAAAAAATTCTTGGTTGCTAGCTGCTGCTGAAAAAAATCTTCCGATGGTTGTTCCAGGTTGGGAAGATTCAACTTTGGGTAATATTTTTGCCAGTCACTGTATCAAAGGTGATGTGAAAAAATCGACCACAGTTAAAGGTGGCATCGAGTATATGAAAACATGGGCCGAGTGGTATATGGCGACGGCAACTAAAAGCGAAGTGGGTTTCTTCCAAATTGGTGGTGGTATTGCCGGTGATTTTCCAATTTGTGTGGTCCCGATGCTTGAGCAAGATTTGGGTCACGAAGATATTCCATTGTGGAGCTACTTCTGTCAGATCTCTGATTCGACGACTTCTTACGGTTCATACTCAGGTGCGATTCCGAATGAAAAAATCACTTGGGGTAAACTCGCTCCAAAAACACCAAGCTACATTGTAGAGTCTGATGCAACTATCTGTGCTCCGTTGATGTTTGCTTACGTATTGGGATGGTAGCTTCAAACTAGTTCTTTCATAAATTGAGTTCAGTCAAAGGCCCGCAAATCGCGGGTCTTTTCTTTTGAATTTGAATTATATGAATAGTAATGACCTTAGCGATAGAAGCAGCTGAGGCACACAAAATATCGCCAATACTGTCCCATATCTGAAAGCTCGACACTTCTTAGGGTTCTAATCCATTTAAAGTAGTAGAAATTGCTAAAATTTTAGATGCCGACCCACGTTTTCGTGCAACGGGTTTGCCTGAGATCACTCCGTTAGTTGGTGATGTGACTCAAACTGTGACTGCAGAACTCAACCAGAACGATACAATTCAAAGACAGCTGACGGCTAAAGATAGCTATGAGCGCACAATCATGTTTCGATCAAAAGACCATGTGAATAACCTAAAGATCCACGTGCCAGATTTATATTTATCTAAAAAACCTTCAAAGTTCATGATTCAAGAAATGGTTTTAGGTACAAAGCTCGACAAAGTGGCAGAAGCTTTTAAAGATATCGCACCCGATATGAAGCGAGTCGTAGTTGAAGAGATGAGCAAAGTATGGATACGTGAAGTGCTTTTTGGCTCTGGTTTTTTTCACTCGGATTTGCATCAAGGTAATTTTTTAGTAAAGTTCACAGAGTCTGCCATTCAATTGAATATCTTAGACTACGGAATGGGCGGCACGCTCACTTCAGAAATACAATCGAACTCGGTATTGCTAGGGGCGGGCATTGAAGCTCTCGATGCGAAAACGATTTCAAAAGCGTTTTGGACCATCAGCGACAAACGAAAAGGTCGCATCAAGCGCGAGCAATTCGAAGCTTTAGTGGACGAAAAAATTAAATCTATCCGTGCTGGCCGCGAAGCTATCCCGGGTCTAGATATGTGGGCAGCTTGGGCGGTAAATAGTGGACTTGTGATGCCCTACGAATTTGTGAACTTGAATCGTGGTCTGGCGATCGTTGGTAAAATGCTAGAGAACTCTGGCAGTACTGAAACTATCGCAAGTTTGGCTGCAGAAGCTGCGAAAGAAAGTTATTACAAAGTTTTTAAATCTATGAAGGCCGCCGGTGCCACCATTGGCGAAATTATTCGATTGGCTTGGGGAGCAAAGCGCGGACCTAAGCTGACCTCTGAATATATAGCCAAGCCACCCACTGCAATGGCTGCGGGGCGTGCATGTCAGGGGTTATTCTAAGGTCTATTGTTTTTTGCTGAGTATGTGAAAACGAGCCGTCAAAAAAACTGAGACGAACACAAGGCCAATCAGTAGTCCCCACCAAATGCCAACCGGGCCAACTCCCCAATGAAAAGTCATCATATAACCCAAAGGTAGTCCTATCATCCAATAGGCAATGAATGCCAATACCGATGGCCATTTTGTATCCGACAATCCACGTAAAGCCCCGATGGCGACGGACTGAATTCCATCTGGAATTTCAAACAAGGCTACCACAAGTAAAAAGCTAGCAGCCATATTGATGACTTCAATGTCGTTGATGTAAAGGCTTGCTAAGAAATATCTTAAAAAGAAAAAGACGACTGCGCAAAGACCCATAAAAATAAAACCAAGCTTGATACTGACAAATCCTGCATGCCTGGCGGAACTCGGGTTCCCTTTGCCAATCTCGTTGCCAACACGAATACTGCTGGCGATAACGATAC
>JANNCH010000338.1:0-5981 GCA_031386315.1 Pseudobdellovibrionaceae bacterium | reverse complement strand
AAATCAGTCCACCCTACGACCACGCAGACATCACAGCACTTGCGGGCCTCGATGCTCTATTTGAAATGCTACATTTAATGAAAAAATAGAAAAAGTGCCGCTACTTTAAATCACCCAGTTCCAGTTGATTTTAGGATTTTAAGTCCTGATCACGAGATCGAAACAACGTTCCATATCCGGCATCCATGCGATCGAGTAAAACTCTACGTCACGTTCAACATTATCGAACTAAGGTCCTGAAGTTATTTCCAGAATAAGCTTGATCAGCTTTAAAATAAAATAAATCCATTTCAACACAAGCTTTAAAATTCTGAAAAATCGCTTCAGTTTTCTCTGCATAAGCCCGATGAAAGAATACTTCGTTCTTTTCATTGGCCCTCCGATCTTTCTGGTCGTAGGGCTTTTTTATTTCACGGCAAAATGGCAGATATCACTTTCTATGCCGATGTCAGAATTCATTTGTTGTTTGTGAAGTCCGCGGAGTCCGAACTTTTGAGCGGTAACTGCTAACTCTTATAAGTTTTTGCCGAGCAGTAGCTAAAGATTTAAAGTCTGTCTTTTAAATGGTCTTGGTGGGCAGCAAAAGCATCAAATAAACTTGATCGTAAAATTTTTCGACATCTCGCATCGCTCGAGGCTCGTAACCATACTGCTTAAAACCTTGTTCCAGAAAAATTCGTTCGGCGTTGTCTCCGTTAACTGTAACCAGGGATCGAATACATTCAATTTCATTTTGTTGTGAAACACGATCGATCAAAGCTTTGAGCAAGGCATGGCCAATTCCCTGGCGACGAAATTCCGGCATAACCATAAATCCCCAAGCGGAGCCTTTATGAAGGACGGAGTGTTTCACTTCTCGACGAAACCCAATTGCTCCGACTAGAACCTCATTTTTAAAATATCCAAGAACAAAATCATTACTTGAAGAGTATTCCAACAAGGCCCGAATTTGTTCATCGGTTCCTCTTGAAAAGACCTCAGCACCAGTTCCAAAAGCCTCAGGGTTGCGCTTTAATCCGTCGAGGCGAAGATTGAAAAAAGATTGGCGATCTTCGATAGTCAGCTGGCGAATCATGAAATTCCTTTTAAGATGATTTTGTGTCTTAGTATGTCTTTCTTCTAGGTCGAAACAACAAACCAATGATTAAACTCTAACATTTTCATCTTCAATTTCTAGTCATCGTGTTAGAAGAGATGACATATCTAAAAAACAAATGGCCTACTTTTAAGAAAGTAGGCCATTTGTTTTTTATTTTTATAAATTATCTTAGCGAGACAGAATCGGTGCTGCGTAGGCAGGGCCTTCGCCAACTTCGCGGAGGCCTTTTTTCTTCATCTTCTCGACGAGGGTGGTACGGTTTAAGCGCAGTATGGCTGCGGCCTGATTACGGTTCCATCCTGTTTTTTCGAGGGCTCTGAGGATCAAGGCATTTTCGTAGGCATCTACTGCTGAGTTGAAATCCATTCCGCTGTCTGGGATTTCGACAGTGCCGACTTCAGAGTTAACATTTTTGCCTGATTTGTACTTCACAGGCAGATCTGTCATCTCTACTTGCCCTTGGCCTTTTAGTATCGTGATTCGTTCCACAAGGTTTTCAAGTTCACGGATGTTTCCGGGCCATTGATAGTTGATCATGCATTCCATCGCGTCTGGCGAAATTCCAGAGAGACCACGGCTTTTTGTGCGATTGAAGTGCTCCATAAAGTGACTTAACAAAAGAGGAATATCTGTTCTTCTTTCACGAAGTGCAGGTACAGCTATTGGAATCACATTCAAACGATAGAAAAGATCCTCGCGGAAGCGGCCTTCATCGACTGCTTGTTCTAAATTAATATTCGTCGCTGCAATCACACGCACATTCACTTCAACAGTTTTCGTAGAGCCAACAGGTTCAAAGCTGCGCTCTTGCAAAGCACGCAAGATTTTAACTTGTAAAGAAGGTTCAAGGTCACCAATTTCATCTAAGAAAATAGTTCCACCATCGGCAAGTTCAAAGCGACCCACGCGATTTGCGATGGCGCCCGTGAAGGCACCCTTCATATGTCCAAACAATTCACTCTCTAAAAGTTCTGCAGGTATGGCCCCACAGTTGATCGGAATAAAAGGCCCAGTGGCACGGGGGGAGTTATAATGAATGGCCCGAGCAATAAGCTCTTTACCAGTACCGGACTCGCCTGTGACTAAAACAGTTGAATCTGAATCAGCCACGCGCTCGATCAGACGTAGAACATTTTGAATCTGTTCACTGTTACCGATGATCTGATCAAACTTATATTTTTTATTGAGCTCTGATCGTAGTTGTTGATTTTCTTGCTGCAATTTTTTGTGAGTCAGCGCTTTTTCAATCAAGCTCATCAGCTCTTCAAGATTGAAAGGCTTTGTGACAAAGTGAAAGGCCCCTTTTTGAGTCGCACGAATCGCAGATTCGATCGTCGCGTGCCCCGTCAGAATAATCACTTCACAGGCAGGATTCAAAGCTTTGAGATGAGACATAAACTCGATCCCATCACCATCCGGCAAATTCAAATCCACAATGGCAAGATCAATAACCGTATCACCCTGTGAAAGAATCTTAGCTTCTTCAATTTTATTAGCAGTGATGACATTCAGACCTTTACGATCAAGCACACGAAACAAAGCGGTACGTAAACTCGACTCGTCATCCAAAATGAGGACTCTCTGACTGCGCATGAACCTTCCTTCCATGGTGGGTTCTAAAGCTAACTTAAGAACAAAACGCCAAGTGCCGTTTTGCTATTCTTAAGTGATAAAGGAGAAGCCTCTTTCCACACACCGAAAATCGAGTTCCGCAGCCCCAAAGGGGCGAGGACTGTTCGAGACTTTTCGGTGTGTGGAAAGAGGCTTCGTCTTCATCTCTTATAGGATAGCAAATTTGACGGGACTGTCAAAAAATCCGCGCTGGTTAAGGCTTTCAGGACCTCAAAACTGGACGAGGGAAGGAAATTTTTGCCATGTTTTCGCCAGCAGGTCCTGCGGAGTTTTCAAGCACGGCATGGTGGTCACGCAGAATTTGTGTAGCAACAGGCAATGCTAAGCCCACGGCAACATGGGTATTTTTAAGTGCTGTGGTGTTGTCTTGGATACGAATGAAAAAATGATCTGGACCTTCCTCTAAAGAAATGTCGAGAATTCCTCGAAAGCCCTTTTGGCTGCGGATTTTTTCAGCAAGAGCATCGATCGAGTTTTGTAAAATATTTTTAACCGCCTGAGAAAGCAGGTTCAAATGGCCCAATATATGAGCATCATCAAAAGCAAAATGTGTATGGACTTCAATGCCCAAAGACTTTGTTTGAAGCTCAACAATTTTCAAAGCACGTATGCAGACTTCACGCAAAGACACTTCAGATACTTCATCTGCATTGGGATTTCGTGTGAAGCCCAAAAGATTTTGCACAATATCTTTGCAGCGTTGAACGCCATTTTCCATTTCAACGATATCTGGATAAAAAGGGTGATCTTTTGGAAGATCCATTTTGATCAGTTGAGTGAACGACAAAATACCACCCAGTGGATTGTTCAGTTCGTGCGCGATACTGCTGCCGATAGTGCCAAGTTCTGCCATCTTAGCAGTTTCTAAAATTTGACGCTCCATTTTTAGTTGCTCGGTCACGTTGTGGTAAAGATTCACGAATACTGCCGGTTTTTGTGCGTCTAAAACAAGCCCCTGACTATAAACATCAAAGGTACTTGGTGACGACTTGCTGGCAGATTCCACACGAAAGTTTTTGCCACGTTGGCAATGGGGACAGGGTTCGTCACGATTGAACAAGACCTTGTGGCACTTTTGTGAGACTTCTTTTTGACTGCGCTGATGCAATCTTTCAGTGAGAGCTTTGTTGGATTGAATGATGTCATAATTCGAATCAATGATGACAACAGGATCAGAAACCGAATTGAAGGTGGTTTCCCATTGCTCTTTCAGTGACTCGGATTCTTGTAATTTTTGAATTCGATCCAAGGCTAATGAGACAGCCTCAGCAACACGGGTTAAAAAATCACTCTCTTCACGCAAAAATTGTCGGTCTTGGACGCGCATGAAAAAAATTGACCCAATTTCTTTGTGCTGACGATACAGGGGTACTCGCAATTGATTGAAATTCAGCTGTGAGGCCACTTGTTTTGCAAACAGACTGTCTTGTGGCTCAAAGAAAATGCGTATCCACGCTGTTTGCACATTGGACGCCAAGGCCTCGCTCAAAAGTTTTTCGATTTCGTTAATAGATGTCGCTTGGTGAACTGCCATAAGGGAGCGCTTCAGGCCTTCGATGCGCGAATTCGTTAGAAACAGTTTGCGACGAGCCTCGGTTAAAAACTTTGTTCGTTTTTCAACCCTTTGTTCGAGCTCGATTTGCAAACGTTTGAGCTTTTCTGTTTGTTCTTGAATTAAAAGAGCCAAGTTTTCATCTTGTTTGCGCTGGTTGGATTCTTCTAAGGCTGCATACAGGTGGCCTTCAAGTTCAGGATCCGTAAAGCTAGAAAGTAGCCGGAAGAAGTTATAGCGCTCGTGCAGGTCCGATAGCTGATCGGCCGAAAAGTCCTTCGGCACCACGGGTAAAAACTGTGTGGCTGGATTTTTGTTTTTAACATCCAAAAAGAAATCTAGAAACTTTTTTTCAAGCACCGAGGTGAGTGGAAAGGCAATAACATCATAGGTGGACTCGGCAGCCCAAGGACGTGCTTGATTTAAATCAGATGCGATATGCGCACCGATTTCAACAAGGGTTTTTTCCCAAGGTCCAATTAAAAGAAACCCGGCTTTTAAAGAGCGCATGTCTTGATGAGCTCCTTATGTTCAGTGATGGTAAAGTCAGGGTGATCAAAGCTTGTCTGTGGAGTTTCGCCTTCGTGTTCGCCATAGGAAAAATGACAGGTTTCAGCACCACATTTTTTGCCATCACGAATTTCAGAAGAAAGGCGGTTGCCAATACTGAGCAGTTCGTCGGGACGAATATTTTCTTGTTGTAGTATTTTTTTAAAGGCCATTTCTTTGCGTTCGCCCTTAAGCCCGTCGACAATAAAGGCTTCTTTAAAATATTTACTGATACCTAGTGATTGAATTTTCTTTTGTTGGGTTTTAAAATTTCCCATGGTGACTAAAAAAAGTTTGTAATGACCCTGCAAGCTCTGCAAGTTTTGTTCGGCCCCCGACATGAGCGGAAGTCGCAGTGGAATTTCAGGGCTATAGAAAGTTTGAATAGCCTTGGCGATAGCAGTTTTTTCGTTTTTGCACCCGAAGGTTTTTACGATTTTTTCGAAAATTTCAGGGTGTGACATCTGGTTGGATAAATCCTGCCGCATCTGATGACAGATTTCGACATCGCATTGCAAGCCCTCTGCAATCATGGCTAAGCAGGCATTGCGTGAGGCCATCGGCACTAACAAATTGGTCGTATCCAAAAGTGTGTCGTCGAGGTCAAAGGCGATGGCTTTGTATTTTTTCATTTCATCCCGATATCTTTTTGACGTAATAACTTTTTAAGACCTTTTGCGAACTTGGGCCACACACTTTCGAGATCCGACTTTTCTTGGGCCTCAAGGCAAATGACTGGAACTTTTTTGTCTAGCCAGCCGTATTGTCCAAGACTCCCCGGTGTAGGGTAGCCAATATCTTCGCGCACTTCATACCCGGTGTCTTCACCTAGAATTTCGGCGGCCTTTTGCCCCGTTTTACCGGTGTAAACAACGCAAGGCTCCCATGAATGAAAGTGTACTATCAACTGTGGCTTTTCGTCCTCAATCAATCGCACAAGAGCCTGAACTTCTTTTTCGCTGCCAGGCCTAGGGCCTGGAAAGTAACGTTCGGCCTTAGCTTCGGAGCTCCAGTCTTTGGAGGGAAAGTTGCGATTGAGGTCGACTCCGTTGGCGTTGGTGCGATTATTTTTTTTATAGCCATCGGGATTGATGCAGGGGATGAGCACCCAGGGGAAAAGATCCTCGTTGCAGTCATTCATCCAGCGCA
>JANNCH010000255.1:0-3021 GCA_031386315.1 Pseudobdellovibrionaceae bacterium | reverse complement strand
AGATGCTCGACATCAATGCGTTTGATCAACCAGGGGTTGAGGGCAGCAAAATTATTACGAAAGAGATTTTAAGTCGGTAGTAGTTCCACTAAGAAAAACCCCCAGGTTGATGTGCATTCTGGGGCCGTCCAGCCTGTTGCTGCCCTAGTATTGTAACTACAGGATATTCTGACACTAACTTGATAAGCTTACTCGCAAGCCTTCGGTGAATCATAACCTAGCACATCATATGCAAAAACGGAGTTCAACTCCGTTTTTGCATAAATCACCGTAAGCATATGTAAATACATGATATTTTGACTATAAACATAGCGCACATGACAACAGCATAGAGACAAGCTAGGTTTTCGAGAGTCTCAGGCAGATCGTGATAAACCAAAAGTATCCCAATAAAAATCCCGATACGCTACGGGGTGGGGTTTGTTCATTTTGAAAAAACAAGCTCCACTCAAAAATTGCAAAAAAACTTTTGGGGCTCAAATATACGTTTAGAACAAGAGCACATCGCACTATCAAAATTTGCACAGGCATTAAATAGCAGGCCGCAGGCCTCGGATGTGCTGCCATAAAAGAGCTTTGTCTAAGAATTTCTTAGAACGACAACTCTTGTGATGACTTTGCCCATGTGAGTTGAGGCCATCCTGCCTTTTTTAAATCTTTCATGTTTCGATGAGCTGTCTCGTAGGAGCACCGAAGAAGCTTGCATACCTGCATCGGGCTATACTCGTTCACAGTCATAAGAGCTGCGATATCAGCTCTCCAATTCATTCCAAAAATGTAGCGGCATTTGATGAATGGATTGAGTTCTATAACATGCTCAAACGGTATCATCTTTTTAGAGGGCTCGATTTCTAATTTGCTCACAAGAATCCCGAACTTTTTAAATGTCTGATCATAGCCAACTTGACCAATTTTTGCAGCAAAGCTCATCATTTTATCAAGATCATGGTTTGAGTCGCTTAAAGAGACCTTTGCTTTCTTAATGACAACTTCAAATTTTCGATCTTGAGTATAGGCAAGTAGCCCTGCCATGATCGCCCTATCCACTTTGGACATATCCATCATTAGGGACTTTAAGACTTCAACATGAATAATATCAGCATGATCTAATATCCAGGTATGAAGAAGCTGCAAGATCAAACGGTCTGATCTTGCAATCGCAATAGCATTGATAACAGCCTTTTCTGGCGTGATCGGATGATCCTTGAAAGACGTTCTTTCTCCTGACATAAAAATGCCGACACCAATCAGATCAGAAATAATTTGTTTTCTACTTAATTCCGAGTTCACTCTTCAGCTCCTGCACATAATGATTTACGAAAACTTCGTAAGTTTCTATCTGACTTTGTTTTAAAACATAATCCCTGGCCTTCTCGATTTCTTCTTTCGTGGGCTTAAGCCAAATGATGTCTGAATAATCTACCGAAGCTCTTTCAATAGCTGCGTGAAGTTTTGAGCTTATGAGGTCTTGTCTAGAGATAGACTTTAGGATAACCGCCTTACCAACAAATACATTCTGACATTTTGCTTTCCAACCTCTGCCTAGGCGATTACCCAAAGGGGTCACTTGGTTATTAAGCCACGTTGTTGAGATTTTGAGTTTCTTCGCAACCTCAGCAACTGCAACTTCGAGATCTTTATCGAATTTTTCAAGAATGACATCGACATCCCCTGTTCCCCTTCCTTCATATCCAAGAAAAATAAGCGCAGCGCCTCCGCAGGTATAAAGTGTGTATTGCTTACTCGCCTGAGATAAAAAATAATCAAGCTCACTGATGGCAGTTTTAACATCGATTTTATTTGAATTCATTTAAGCACCTCGATATTAGCGTATTGGTTATACCAATAATAGTCAAATTATAGGTAAATATCTGTAGATACAAATAGTTACAGCAGTGGATACCCGAAAGCCTGTACATAAAATTCTGACCACCACCCCCGCTCGGGATCAAAGTCATGTTTATTTTGATTCTAGCATTTTTTGCACCCGATCGGGAACAAAGTCTGCTATATTTGAAATAAACCATCCACAGCACCGTACGGGAACAGGGGTAATAAATTGCGCAAAGATGTAAAGAAAGCAAGTGATATCAGTATTTTAGTGCTTAAATTACGACACAAAAAAGGCTTATCTCAAGAAAAAGCGGCAGCACTGGCCGGGGTTGGTCGCCGCTTTTTTTCAGAACTCGAGAGGGGCGAAAAAGACTCTCTTGATCTAGGCAAAGTATTACAGGTGTTGCGCCGATTTGGAATCAAAGTAAGCATCGAGGCCAACATTGAAGACTAAAGAGCTGCATCTATACTTCGATGAGCAAGACATCGGCGTCTTGCGCGAAGGGCCTAGCAATCTTATTGAATTTTCATACAACGAAAGCTGGCTTAGCGCTGCCAACAACTTTGCTATTTCTCAATCGCTACCCTTGCGATCGAAAACTTATTTACAAGAAGCACAAAATTACTTTTCGAACCTACTGCCTGAAGGCGATGTACGCGTAGCAACTGCTAGCAAGCTGGGCATATCCGTAGAAAATGATTTTCGTCTTTTAGAAGCGCTCGGTGGCGAGTGCGCAGGCGCGCTTAGCATCGGCAAAGCACCCGCAAGGCAGCAAAATAGTTATACAGAGGTCAGCACAAAAAGTCTTAAAAAAATGTTTTCTAACAAAGACTCTGTCTTTTCACTTCTACAAGCAGAAAGTAATGACATACGTCTTTCACTTGCTGGTGCGCAGGATAAAATCCCAGTTCTTTTTAAGGACGATCGTTTTTTTCTGCCACAGGGCAATTCGGCAAGCTCACATATTTTAAAATTACCAAGCCATCGATTTAAACATTTGCCAGAAAATGAATGCCTCGTGGGATTATTTGCTAGCAAGATAGGGTTAGAATTTGCGCCACCAAAACTTGTCAATCTTGATGGGGTCAATGCCTATATTATAGAGCGCTATGACCGCGTCAAGTCAGCATCTGGATACAAGCGCCTTCATCAAGAAGACTTCTGCCAAGCACTCGGTTACAGCTACA
>JANNCH010000245.1:0-2467 GCA_031386315.1 Pseudobdellovibrionaceae bacterium | reverse complement strand
GTTCACTTGTTGCATGCGAGCTGCATCACGAAGTTCATCGGCCTTAGTTCTTGGAGCTTCACGAATTTGGGGATTGGTTGCTGCAGCCTTTGCTGTAGCAACAGACTTCATATAATCTGCCTTAAAACTATCTACGGCCTGGGCTGATTGGCGTTCTTTTAATTCTGCATCACGAATCTGCTGTTTCAGCTTTTCGCGCTCATTTCGACCCTGCCAGCCATCATTGAAAGCATTTTTTTCGGACACTTGTAGCTGTGTTTTCAATTTTTCAATGGCCTCTTTATCTGTTTTATTTTTTGCAGCCAGCGAGTCTACAAAATCTACATTACTAACTGAACCGTACTGCGAGTAACCTGGCAAAGACGAGCCACTTGAAGGGATTTCAACTTTTGCAAAGGCCGCTTCAGAAGAAAACAAAAGCTTTGCTGTAGTACATATTTTAGGAACTAAAGCCTTCACCTTTAACCATGCAAAAGAATCCACAGGGCGAAACTCAATGGTCACATAACCAACACGTTCACCTTTTTCGATTTTTTCTAGGTTCACGTAAAAATCTTGAATGGCTTTTACCCATTCCTCTTGCTTTGCAGGATGCATGCGACGAAATTCATCATATGAAAGTACGATTTTTTCTGATTTACGAAAAAATGGGACATCAACTTTTTTAGCAGAAACTGATTCTGCAGAAAAAATAATCGCAACTGAGAACAATACGCTATGGAAAGATGTCGTCATCTGATCCCCTTTAAATACTTTTGATATGAATCATTTCGGACCAAAGTAAAGAAAACTTTAGACGAGCCAGGCTCTGTCTCAGCTTGAGAATTCAACTTACTTTGCTATTCCCACTCGATCGTCCCGGGTGGTTTGCTTGTTATATCATAGACAACACGATTCACGCCTTTCACTTTATTTGTAATAAGGTTAGAAACCTCACGTAAAAAGTGAAACTCAAATGGATACCAGTCTGCTGTCATTCCATCATTGGAAGTCACAGCACGTAAGGCAAGCACGAAATCATAACTACGAGAATCCCCCTGCACACCAACAGTTTTCACTGGAAGCAACACGCAGAAGGCCTGCCAGATTTTTTCGTACAATCCCTGACGACGAAGTTCAGATATAAAAACTTCATCGGCTTCGCGCATAATTTTTAATTTATCCTCTGTTACTTCACCCAATACACGAATGGCTAAACCTGGGCCCGGGAATGGATGACGCCACAACAACTCATATGGCAAGCCAAGCTCTTTACCCAAAGCGCGCACTTCGTCTTTGAACAGTTCACGCAATGGTTCCACCAACCCCAGCTTCATTTTCGCAGGCAATCCACCAACGTTGTGGTGGGACTTAATGGTGACACTTCCACCAACAGACGAAACACTTTCGATCACATCGGGATAAAGAGTCCCCTGCGCAAGCCACTTGATCGGCAATGAGTGATCATAGCTTTTATCAAAAACTTCAATAAACACTCGGCCAATAACTTTGCGTTTTTCTTCAGGCTCCGCCTTGCCTTTAAGCTCACTTAAAAACTCGTGGGTGGCATCCACACCCTTAACATTCAAACCAATTTTTTTATAATTTTCTAAAACACTTTCAAATTCATTTTTTCTTAATAATCCGTTATTCACAAAAACACAGTGCACACGCTCTGCACCCAAAGCTTGCGTCAGCAATGTCGCAACAACCGTTGAATCAACACCGCCACTTAAGCCTACCAAGACATGATCAGTCTCACCAACTTGTTTACGAACTGCCTCCATCAATGATTTTTTAAATTGTGGCGCAGTCCAATCGGCCCTTGCTTGACACATTTGAATCGCGAAGTATTTTAAAACATCCGTTCCATGATCGGTGTGACTAACCTCTGGATGAAACTGCAAAGCAAGAATGTTTTTAGAAAGTATGGCCGCCGGATGATTTAAATCTGAATTGCCAATGAGCTCAAACTCAGGTGGTAACTTTTCAACAACATCACCATGGGACATCCAAACTTTTTGGCGACTTGGAATTTCACCCAGGCTCTTCGTCCATGTTACATAATTTAATCCATACTCTCTGTCCTTCGCACGAGTCACGGTTCCACCAAGTTGATGACACAAAAGTTGCATCCCGTAACAAATACCCATTATCGGAAAAAGTTCCGAAAGCTCTTTCACGTCCCTAGTCGGCGAACCCTCTTCATAAACAGAATTAGGTCCACCACTTAAAATAACCCCGTAAGGATTTTTTTCGCGAATTCTTGCCGTTTCATATTTATAAGAATGAATTTCAGAATAAAAACCAAGTTCACGCAAGCGACGCGCAATAAGCTGAGTGAACTGAGAACCAAAATCTAGAATAATAAAACCTCGCATTTTTAGTGCTCCATTCTGTAGTTCGGAGCCTCTTTGGTTATACTCACATCATGGACATGGGATTCACGTAAACCCTGCGAAGAAATCTGCACAAATTTTGCTTTTTG
>JANNCH010000219.1:0-2516 GCA_031386315.1 Pseudobdellovibrionaceae bacterium | reverse complement strand
TGAACATACTAATTAGCTGACTACCATTCGACTGTTATGAGTGGAATTCGAAAGTTTAAAAAACAGTAGTTAATTCATACTGTGGCATTTAGGTATAGAAGCTAAGCACTCTTCTGAAGCTGCCAACCGCTACGGCTGGACGCTTTAAAATGAACATTATCAAAATTAACAAAGTCTTCCGTCTCCATAGCAAGCACTATGTCATGAACATTATATTCACGATCTGCTAATTTACCCGCAACAGCCCATCTTACGGACATATTAACTTGATTAGAGATTTTAGCGCGTTCGTTCTCTATACGACTCCAACTAGTTTTATCAAAGCCTAAAATTCTGGCAAACATTTCACTGGAATAACCTGTATACGAGCGCAAAAATCGAATTTCTTTGCCCGTGAGCAATCCCTTTTTACGCAAGAGCGTATCTGCAATAACAAGATTTAACTGATTAATGTTACCGAAGTCATAGTGTGTTTCTCCGCACTGTGAACATCTGTAGAGTTTCACTCCATTTAAAATGACATTATCTAGCCCCGACTCTTTAAATCGATGAGTGATAACTTCGGACTTCATTGCTTTTTTAGTATCGCAGCTTGGACATTCCATATTTTATCCTTTTCTGTCAGCTCTAAACACAGTGACAACCACTAAACCATCGCCTTGAACCGTAAATCCGATCGCAACTACAAAACGCGCAGTTGCACACCTATAAGTGTACCCAGTACCCTTTGGCTCACCTTCTGAAACACGCATGCTCGTTGATAGTAAGACATTCATCACATCGTTAATGATGATGCCCCGCTCGCTAAGCCTGATCAGGGCGTGAGATGTGAATATCACCCGCCCTGTGGCCGCGACCTTGGCAATCTGCTTACGCGCTTCTTCTTTGCTGAGCCTTGTTGTTTTATAGTTCTTAGATGACATAATGTCAACATAGCATATTATGCCATGTTCCCTTCGTTTTTCAGCAGCCTAAATATCGGCATGAATCAATTTCGGACATTAGTCCTTATTGTTGCTCGCTATTTGGGGGCAAAATGGTTAATTCGATGAAACGCTAGCGTCAAAAGCCCTGGCATATTGAGCTTTTCAAAACTCACATCCACCAAGTGAGCTCGGGATTTTGGGTACTTTTTCACGCACACGCACTTCCCTACTCGCAATGTCTTTATGATATTCGGATGAATCACAAACTCCTCCACCTCTCGTAAGGACTTGTTCCCAGTAGGTATATCGAGCAGCCATAACTTTGAGGACTGCACAGTCTCTTTCCAGGCCTTCCGAGTTCCGGCTATTGCTGAAATCATCTCAGCACTCTCAGGTCGCTTCTGCAAAAACGCATACAAGGTTGATGTGTTCCCCATCAGCCTGCCTGCAAACTCTGGGCTGATTCGTTGCAAATCACAGATCTCTTGGTGTGCCACGACAACCGACATCCGACTACTTCTTGCGCGGTCAAGGAAGCCAATAAAATCTTCTTGGGCTAAATCTGCAAACTCATCGATTACCACAGTAAACGGCTTTCGTTGTTCTTTTGGAACCTCAGCATCAACTCGTGCTGATGCTGATTTAAGATCTTGCAAAACAAAACGGCCTACTGTTTTTGCGGTGTCGCCATACCTACGGGAATCTAAAAAGAAGAAGATTATTTTGCCTTGGTTAACGGATTCATAAAGATTAATACCTCTTTTATCGGATGAAATTAACTCGCCGAAATCTGAAAGGACCAAACTCTCAACCTGAGTGCGTAGCCCTTGCAAACTCTTATAGTTCTCATTGTCCTTCAAAAAGGTGCGACAATCGCTTGCTGCTTTGAATACATTTTTTTCAGCCTCAGGTATCTGCATCGCAAGCTTTTCAATCAACTCTACAGAAGAGGCCCCATCTAAGACCGTCGATAGATTCACTGTTATCTGACGATTGTCGCGAAACCAGCAAAGGACAATCAGCAGTTTTAGCAGATAACTGGCTGATTGATTTTTATAATACTCTTCAGACCAATTCAAAGACGACATGATTCGGTCACGCAACTGTGTTGCCGTCCCATCCTCGATCAAATTATAGGGAAATGACAACTTCTTCTCGGTGATTGAGAATATCATTAAGTCATCCATGCGATCTGCCTGAGCCACGATTTGCGACAACTTCAGCAGCATTTCCATGTCACCCTTAAGGTCAATGAACATGAGCCCCTTCTTCTGCTCAATTCGTTGCTTAATGATATGAGAAAGTAAAACTGTCTTTCCGTATTCCTCCTTAAATTTAGACATCACCTGCCTCACCTCACAGTTCACACGTGACTTCACTGAAAGTTTCTTCCCAACCCCACCAGGGTTAAAAATACAAGCCCGCCCTTTTACCTCTGTACTTTAAGTTTTCCCCTAGCGAGTTCTGCCCTACTGACCACCTGCCCGAGTTCCTCGTAGGGGGCGGGTGGTCAGTAGGAAAAGCAGTGCGAGCTAGGACACATAACAACTTGATTTGTTTGATATGAGGGCGGGCTTTGGCTTTCTGAAC